>JBHIDG010000001.1:0-30041 GCA_046760025.1 Woeseia sp.
TCAAATAATTCCGGTGCCGGGCACCGACTTATTTGACTAATTGAATTCCGGTGCCAGCTGATACGAGCGCAATCGCGCCGCAAATTCTTCCAGTACTTTAATACCGCTGGCCTCCGCGTCGGCGCACCATTGCTTGAGTTGGGCGAGCAGCTTGTCGTTACTCACGTAGGCGCCGCTCCACAACTCCTGGAGTTTCTCGCGGAACTCGTGAACCGTGTGCAACGCTTTGTTATTCGACAGCAGTTCGCCGAGCCGCAGTTTCGCTTTCTCGTCCAGCAGCATGGGTTGACGAACCAGCAGGCTTTTCGCCTTGCGAAACGCCCGATCGCCCGCGGCAATCGCTTTTTCTGTCCTGAAAACCGGCAGCGTCACCTGTTTCGTGTAATCGCGCAGCACATGCATGCGATTGATGATGATGGCGCGTAGATTCTCGAGATCGATCTGCCTGGCGGGTTCCGACTGCAGCACCGGTTGCGGCGCAATCTTGTTGACCTTCGCCAGGCCAAGCGCCTGAAACAGGCCAATGTAAAGCCAACCGATGTCGAACTCACAGCGCCGCACGGAGAACTTCGCCGAGCTAGGAAACGCGTGATGGTTGTTGTGCAGTTCCTCGCCGCCGATCAAAATTCCCCACGGCACGAGATTGGTCGAAGCGTCATCGCATTCGAAGTTTCTGTAGCCGGCGTAATGACCGAGCCCGTTTATCACGCCTGCGGCAAAAACCGGCATCGATACCATCTGAATGGCGATGATGATGATGCCGGGAACGCCGAAGAAGAGCAGGTCCGCCAGCACCATCAAGATAATTCCGCCGTACGGGAATCGTAGATAGACTTGCTTCTCCAGCCAATCGTCCGGCGTCCCCCGGCCGAATTTCTCCAGCGTCTGCGGATTGTCCTTCTCGGCGCGATAGAGTTCCGCGCCTTCCAGCAATACCTTTCTTATGCCGTATATGACGGGGCTGTGTGGGTCATCGGGGGTCTCGCAATAAGCGTGATGCTTGCGATGGATCGCAACCCACTCCCTGGTCAGCATCCCGGACGTACACCAGATCCAGAACCGGAAGAAGTGCCGGAGTAGTGGATGCAGATTCAGCGCCTTGTGGGCCTGATCGCGATGAAGATAAAGCGTTACCGACACCATCGTGATTTGGATCATGATGAATGTCGTCAGAACATATTGCCAAAAGGAGAGATTGAGCAGGCCGTATAAGTATTCCATTCGTAAGTTCGCGGTTTCAGACGATGCCGGGCACTATAGCCAATGCACCGATCGTCTCCAAGAGCAAATCACGCAGTTTTGGAAATGATTTGCTAATAAGCGACCGTAGGCGGTTCCCGTCCGCCTGACATACAACTATAGTGTGCACCGCATCACACTTAATGAGCCGATATGCCCGAGCTACCCGAAGTCGAAACCAGCCGGCGTGGCATCGCACCCTGGATCGAGGATCAGCAGATAAGTGGGGTCGTCGTGCGTCAGTACGGCCTGCGGTGGCCGATCGCCAGCGAGCTCGAGCAGATGCTGCCCGGGCAGAAGGTCCGGTCACTCAGCCGGCGCGCCAAGTACCTGCTCATCGGCACGGACGCCGGCACGGTAATGCTCCATCTCGGCATGTCCGGCAGTTTACGGATCATCGATGCGGGCGCTCCTGCCGGCGTGCACGATCACGTGGATATCGAACTGGCGAGCGGCAAGGCGATTCGCTTCAGGGACCCGCGCCGATTCGGCTCGCTGCTGTGGACCGACGATCCGTTTGCGCACCGACTGTTGCGCAAGCTTGGGCCGGAACCGCTCGACGAGGCATTTGATGGAGTGTATCTCCGGAGGGCGGCCCGGGGACGTCGCGTATGTATCAAACAGTTTCTGATGAACTCCTCGATAGTGGTCGGCGTCGGAAACATTTACGCGAACGAAACACTTTTCGTCGCCAGCATTCATCCGAAGCGACAGGCCGGCCGGATCGCGCTGCCGCGCATGGAGTTGCTGGCCGAAGCGGTCAAGACGGTCCTCAAGCGCGCCATCGAGGCCGGCGGCACGACGCTGCGTGATTTTCACGGCGGCGACGGTGAGCCGGGATATTTTCGGCAGCAGCTCGAAGTGTACGACCGGGAAGGCGAACCCTGCCTGCGGTGCCGGCGCCCGATTTCGGTAATCGTGCTGGGGCAGCGGGCCACTTATTACTGCAAGAACTGCCAAAGATGATGATGGGGACAGTTTACTATTCCGGGGACAGTTTACTTATCTCCCGTAAGAGATAAGTAAACTGTCCCCGGAATAGTAAACTGTCCCCGGAATATCAGGTCTGACCGCAGCGCTCCATCAGGGCCAGCTTTACCCTGGGTGACACGAACTCGGAGACGTCACCGCCCATGCTGCAGATCTCCCGGACGAGGCTCGAGGAAATGAAGGTGTAGGTTTCGGTCGGAGTGAGGAAAACAGTTTCGACGTCCTCGATCAGATGACGGTTCATGTTAGCCAGCTGAAACTCGTACTCGAAGTCCGAAATTGCACGAAGCCCCCTGATAATGGCCTGCAGGTCGTTATCCCTGGCGAAATTGACGGTGAGCCCTTCGTAGCCCACCACTTCGACGCTGTCGAATTCCGCGAGTGCTGCTTGTGAAAGCCCGACGCGTTCGTCGAGTGAGAACATCGGTTCCTTGGCCGGATTCGCGGCGATCGCAACCACGACCCTGTCGAATAGCAGAGTTGCGCGGCGAACCAGGTCTTCATGGCCGAGCGTGATCGGATCGAATGTGCCCGGATACATCGCAGAGACAGCCATTGCGTCGCTCCTTCAGGATTTCGTGTTCACCAGAGAATAGCTTACTTTCCCGGCGATTTTCCGGTGCGTCGTAACCCAGCCTTCCGGCAGCTCCGTTCGGGCGCCATCGCTGCCCTGCTCGAGATATACGACCGCGTTGTCGTCGAGCCAGCGGTTCCCTACCAGCGATCTGCACAGTTCAGACAGCAGGTCCTTTTCGAACGGCGGATCGAGAAAAACGATGTCGAACGGTTCGGGGTCGGCCTCGCGCAAATATGCGAGCGCGTCGCGCCGGTAGACCTCGACGTTCACAGCGTGGAGTTCCGAAAGGTTTTTTCGCAATGCGGCGACCACATGGGCGGAATTATCGACAAAGACGACCCGGGCGGCGCCGCGCGACAATGCCTCGATCCCGAGTGCGCCCGTACCGGCGAAAAGGTCGAGGCAGCGCGCACCGCCGATCACCGGAGACAGCCAGTTGAACAGCGTCTCGCGGGTCCTCTCGGAGGTCGGCCTTAAGCCCGGTTCATCCATTATCCTCAACAGACGACTGCGCCATTTTCCCGCTACAATACGCAGCCGTCCCGGGAATGATCGATCGTGGCCTGTGCGTTTAGGTCTTGCCATGTCTCCCTCGCACCAAGCCCGGAAGCATTAACAAAAATTGACGATGCATCAAGCAGAGAACTCATCCGACTCCGGCAAGCGTGGTGGATTTGTCAAGCGCCTTCGCGCCCGGCTCAACAGGGGCGATTCGTGGCTGACCCACGACCTCGCCAGTCTCGCTCCCGGCGGCAAGATCGACGACGAGGTGCTCGATGAACTCGAGGCACGCCTCGTTATGGCGGACGTGGGCATCGAGACCGCAGAGAGAATCATCGGCGGCCTGCAAAATCGTCTCGCCCGTAAGGAATTGAGGAACGTGGACACACTGATGGAGGGCTTGGGCCAATCGATGACGGAAATCCTGGAATCGGTGCAGCAGCCGCTCGTCGTTCCCGGATGCGTTAGTCCGTTTGTGATTCTGGTGGTCGGCGTTAACGGTTCCGGCAAGACAACGACGATCGGCAAGCTGGCGAAAAGGCTCCGGGATGAGGGACATACGATCATGCTGGCAGCGGGAGATACCTTCCGGGCCGCTGCCGTCGAACAGCTGCAGGCCTGGGGTGAGCGCAATGATGTGCCAGTCATTGCCCAACAGATGGGCGCGGATCCGGCTGCCGTGGTTTTCGACGCATATGTTGCCGCACGGGCCCGAAAAGTCGATGTCCTGCTCGCCGACACGGCCGGGCGCTTGCAGAATCAGACAGGCCTCATGGACGAGCTCACAAAAGTGAAGCGGGTATTGACGACGCACGACGTGTCCGCACCGCAGGAGATAATGCTCGTGCTGGACGCCAGCCAGGGCCAGAACGCCCTGGTGCAGGCGCAGAAGTTCGATGACGCACTGGGGCTGACGGGAATCACCGTGACCAAGCTGGACGGAAGCGCCCGGGGGGGTATTCTGCTGTCGGTGGCCGACAGGCTCGGCGTTGCCGTTCGCTTCATCGGCATCGGCGAATCGGCCGAGGACATGCAGCCGTTTAAGGCCAGCGAATACGTCGACGCCCTCTTACAAGGTCAGCCAGGCACATGATACGGATCGAGAACGTGACGAAGAGATTTCCCGGAGGCCAGGAGGCCCTGAAAAATCTGTCGGTATCGGTCGAACGGGGTGAAATGGTTTTTATAACCGGTCACTCGGGTGCCGGCAAAAGCACGCTCCTGCGACTGATTGCCCTGATCGACAGACCGACGAATGGACAGGTAATCGTCGACGGGCAAAACACCTCTCGCGTATCGATACGAAGAATACCGGCTTACCGGCGGCAGATCGGCATGGTGTTTCAGGACCACAAGTTGCTCTACGACCGCCCCGTGTTCGACAATGTTGCCTTGCCGTTGATCATATCCGGCGTGGGTCACCGCGATGCCGGCAGGCGCGTACGTGCGGCACTCGATCAGGTCGATCTCCTGAACAAGGAGAAACAGCTTCCCGAGACCCTGTCGGCAGGGGAGCAACAACGGGTCGGCATCGCACGTGCCATCGTCAGCCGGCCGAAGCTTCTGATTGCGGACGAGCCGACCGGCAACCTCGATCCCGACCTGTCGCTCGAGGTCATGCGCATCTTTCGACGCTTTAACGAAGTCGGTGTGACCCTGATGATCGCCAGCCACGACCTCGCGCTGATCGACCAGCTTGGCTGCCGTCGGATTCCGCTCGAGAACGGCCAATTGAAGATCGAGGAAGAATTTGACGACGTCGCGGACTATTTCGGGCACGTCGAACCGCATTCACATGAAGACCAATGGCTGTAAATAAGCTCAGCGCGCCCATTCCGTCGAGCAGATCCACGGGCCCAGTATCCACCTGGTTTCTGCGCCATGTTAGCACCGCCGTCGGCGCGCTCGGCCGTCTGGTCCGTCAGCCTTTTGCCAGCCTGTTGACGCTGCTCGTCATTGCCGTGACGCTCGCGCTGCCTGCTTCATTACATCTCGTTATCAAGAATGCGCAGTCCCTCAGCAACAACTGGGAGAACGCGCTCGACTTCTCACTATATCTGAAAAGCGACGTGACGCTGGAGGCTGCGACCCGCCTGGCCAGCCTGATCGAACAGCGAGCCGACGTTGCCAGGGTGACCTTGGTCACAGCTGAAGATGCTTTCGAGGAATTCAAATCCGCTTCGGGATTCGGCGCGGCGCTCGATCATCTGCAAACAAACCCTCTGCCTCACACGCTGATCGTCAGGCCGAGCGGCGCGAGTACCGAACAATCGATGAACTTGTTGCACGAGGAACTGGGCAATCTTCCGGAGTCCGAACTGGTGCAGATCGACACCGATTGGGTACAGCGTTTCCACGCGATACTCGACATCATGCGACGTGCAATTTCGGTTGGCGCCATGTTGCTCGGCGTCGCGATCGTCGTGGTCATCGGCAACACGATTCGGTTGGACATTCAAAACCGGCGGGAAGAAATCGAAGTCACGAAGCTCATCGGGGCCAGCAACGCATTTGTCAGGCGGCCGTTCCTGTACTCCGGTCTGTGGTACGGCCTCGGCGGCGGCCTGCTTGCATTGGCACTCGTCGGCTATGGGCTGTACGCCCTGGAACGACCGGTCGGACGCCTGGCCGGGTTGTATAACAGCGCTTACACAGTCCTCGACCTCGACCTCGGCGAGAGTCTCACGATCGTCGGAATCGGCGTGCTCCTGGGGCTGGCCGGCTCATGGCTGGCTGCCGCGCGACATATGCGAAGAATCGAGCCCAGATAGGCTATTAAACATAACCCGGGCGCGGACTTCGTGTATATCTAGTTGATAACAAAAACGTTTATCCGCCGCTCCCCGCGGAACTCCGAGGCCTCGTTAGCACTCTAAGTGCTTGAGTGCTAAAATCTCGTGGGAAGAGGAGGTATTGAAATCAAATGACTACGGCCCTGGCAACCACGAATCATGACCTGGCCCTCGCCGGCCCGGTCGGCAGTCTCGATGCCTATATCCAGGCGGTCGGCGCGATCCCGGTTCTGTCCCGGGAAGACGAACAGGCGCTGTCCCGCCGTTTCCGTGATGAGAACGATCTCGAAGCCGCGCGCGAACTGGTCATGGCGCATCTTCGTTTTGTCGTCCATATCGCCAAGGGATACACGGGCTATGGCCTGCCCCTGAATGACCTGATTCAGGAAGGCAATGTCGGGCTCATGAAGGCCGTAAAGCGATTTGATCCCGACTTCGGTGTGCGGCTCGTGTCATTCGCCGTTCACTGGATCAGGGCAGAAATTCATGAGTTTGTGTTGCGCAACTGGCGGATCGTCAAGGTGGCCACCACCAAGGCCCAGCGCAAGCTGTTCTTCAACCTGCGCAAAGCCAAGAAGAGCCTTGCCTGGTTATCGCACGACGAGACGCAGGCCGTCGCCAGAGACCTGGGTGTCAGCCCGACCGAAGTGACCGAAATGGAACGCAGGCTTACCAGCCGTGATGCGGTGTTCGATCCGGTTCCGGATGCTAACGACGACCACACGTTTACGCCGGCCGCCTATCTTCCGAGCCCCGACGCCGATCCCGCCGTGCTTGTCGAAAAAGTTGACTGGCATGACGATGCGACGACCCGAATGAAGGGCGCCCTGACCACCCTCGACGAGCGCAGTCGGCATATTCTGGAGTCCCGGTGGCTTTCCGAGGAGAAGCAGACGCTACACGAACTCGCCGACGTATATGGCGTATCGGCGGAGCGAATCCGACAGATCGAAAGTAACGCCATCAAGAAACTGAAAACGGCAATGTGCGGTGCCGGGCACCGTTCTTAAGCGACTTAGTCAAATAAGTCGGTGCCCGGCACCGTTGTTGTTTATGCCGTCACCGGCACCATCGTAATCTCGACCCTTCGGTTTGCCTGTTTGCCCGCGGCGGAGCCGTTATCTGCCACCGGAGCCGTTTCGCCCATGCCAACAGTAATCAGGCGTTGATTGTTAATGCCCTGAGTACGCAAATACGTAGTAACCGACCCGGCACGGCGCTCCGACAGGCTCTGGTTATAGCCCTGACTGCCGTCGCTGTCAGTGTGGCCTGCGACCTCCACGACTGTCTGGTCGAACTCGGTCAGCACTTTTGACACCGAATTCAGCACATCGAAAAACGCGGGGCTCAGGTCGGAACTGTCGGTTGCGAAGGTGACGTTACCCGGCATATTGAGCGTTATATTGTCGCCGATCCTCGTGACGCTGACGCCGGTTCCCTGTAACTCGGCCCGAAGCTTCGCTTCCTGCCGGTCCATGTAGTAACCTACGGCACCGCCAGCGAGCGCACCGATTCCTGCGCCGATCAAGGCCCGTTTGCGCCGCTCAACCGAGTCGTCTCCCGAGACGAGCCCGACGACGGCTCCCGAAACGGCTCCGATAATGGCGCCCTTCGTGGCCTTGCTGGTCTTCGCATCCCCGGTATAGGGATCAAGCGTTTCACAGCCGCTCAAGACAAAACCAACTGCCAGCACAACAGCAACGAATTTGGTATTCATGGCCCTTACCTTTTCTGCCCAAACGATTTTTATGCAGGCGCGTATTGTACGCCTTGGATAGCTGAACGAAGTCTTAACCGGCTGCTTCAAGTCCAAAAATGAGAAGCCGTTCTCATCGGGGCACCGTGTAAAATACCGGTCTCCTGACGGAAGAGGCGAATCCGTGTCCGAAACCGACCAGTGGCTCATCGATTATGGTGAGACTCACCAGCAGATCGACAACGCCGGGCTTTACTGGCTGGCGGTGCCGGTGCTTGTCGTGGGTATCGTCGGACTGTTGTGGTCGGCGCCCATACCGGAGGCCTTCGGCAATATCTCTCCGTTCTTGAACTGGGGAACTGCCTTCCTGATGGCCACAGTCGTCTACTACTTCGTAATTTCCGTGTCGCTCGCAATCGGCATGTTGCCCTTCCTGCTCGGCGTCGCCGCCATAACGTTGTGGCTCGAGGTCTCGGACTACCCCCTCGTGTGGGTTTCCGCCTTCCTGACTGCGATCGCCGTGTTCGGTCTGTGGCTCGGGCAACATGCGAACGGTGGCGCAAAAGCCGTGCTGCGGGACATTCAGCTCATGATGATCGCGCCCGTGTGGTTATTATCGAAACTCTACCGGCGGTTGGGCATACCATATTGAAAAATCCGTTAGAATCGATCGTCCTGTCGTTACCGCTCATGAGGAATCGCTGTGGCCAGCATCAAGCCGCTTGAGAGCGCCAAAACCTCGAAGGCACAGCTCGATCCGATGGATCTTTTCGACATTCGCTCCGAGCTTACAGACGAGGAACGCATGGTTCAGGAATCCGTCGCGCGCTTCGTCGACGAGCAGGTACTTCCGATCATCCGGGACGCATTCGAGCAGCACTATTTTCCGAAAGACGTCGTACCCCGGATCGCCGAACTCGGCCTGCTCGGTAGCTCCATAAAAGGATACGGCTGTGCAGGCCTGAACAGCATCTGTTATGGCCTGATTTGCCAGGAACTCGAACGGGGCGACAGCGGTATCAGGAGCTTCGCGTCGGTTCAATCAAGCCTCGTCATGTTTCCGATTCATGCTTATGGCTCTGACGAACAAAAGGATCGCTGGCTGCCCGCGATGGCAAAGGGCGAGGCGATCGGTTGCTTCGGCCTGACTGAGTCGCAGGGCGGTTCCGATCCCGGCAACATGAAGACCCATGCGAAGCGCGATGGCGATGACTGGATATTGAACGGCTCAAAAATGTGGATCACGAACGGCAACATCGCAGATGCAGCCGTCGTGTGGGCGACGAGTCCTGAGGGCATACGTGGCTTTATCGTCGAGACCGACATGAAGGGATTCACGGCACAGGAAATCGAAAACAAGTTCTCTCTTCGCGCCTCGGTCACCTCCGCGCTGTTCCTCGACAATGTCCGTGTGCCGGATGCAAACGTCCTTCCGGGAGTCGTCGGGCTCCGCGGCCCACTCAGCTGTCTGACGCAGGCCCGTTACGGGATAACCTGGGGTGTCATCGGCGCAGCACAGGCCTGCCTGCAGGAAGTAATCAATTACACGCGGGACCGGGTTCTTTTCGGCAAACCACTGTCGCACAACCAGGCAATTCAGGAACGTCTGGCCGACATGGCAAGGCGCATCACGTCGGCACAACTGCTGTCGCTACGATTGGGCCGGATCAAGGATCAGGGGCGACTCAAACCCACACAGGTCTCGCTTGCAAAATGGAACAACGTGCGCGCCGCACTGGAAATTGCCCGTGACGCACGCGATATGCTCGGTGGCAGTGGTATCAGTGCCGAGTACGTGCCGATCCGACATATGCTGAACCTGGAAAGCGTCGTCACTTATGAGGGCACCGAAACAGTGCATCAGCTCGTCGTCGGCAAGGAGCTGACGGGCGTCAACGCCTTCTGAACTTGTCTCTCCCCGATAACAGCGACGTATGGCGCATCGCCGCGCCGATGATCCTCTCGAACGTCTCCGTGCCGCTGCTCGGCATGGTCGATACCGGCGTCACCGGTCACCTCGAGGACGCCTCCTACCTGGGTGCGGTCGCGGTCGGGGCCACGATCTTCGGCTTCCTTTACATGGGCGTCAATTTCCTGCGGATGGGCACGACCGGTATCGCCGCTCAGCGATATGGGGCAAATGACTTCGACGGGCTCCGCGTTGCGCTGGGGCAGGCGCTTGTTGTCGCCCTGGGCATAGCCACCACCCTGATTCTGCTTCAGGTTCCGATCGGTGCTCTTGCTCTTGGCCTCATCGGTCCCGAGGCAAGAATAGCGACATTCGCCGAGCAGTATTTCTCGATACGCATATGGAGCGCCCCGGCGACGCTCGCCAGCTATGCGCTGATCGGATGGTTCCTCGGCCTGCAGAACGCCCGCGTCCCATTGATTATTGTGCTCGCCATCAACATTACAAACATTATTCTCGACCTCATTCTGGTCATTGTCGTGGGAATGAAAGTCGACGGCGTGGCGCTTGCTTCCGTGATCGCGGAATATGTCGGGGTCGCGGTCGGGCTTTATTTTGTTGTCAGGGAACTGACACGTCATGAGGGACATTGGTCTGTTGCCAAACTGACCACACTTCGTGAATACGCGGCGTACTTTTCCGTCAGCGGCAACCTTTTCATCCGCACGATGGCGCTCGCCTTCACGTTCGCCTTCATCACGGCACAGGGTGCGCGCCTGGGCGGTTTGATTCTTGCGGCAAACGCCGTTCTCATGAATTTGCAGCACCTGCTTTCTTTCGCGCTGGACGGATTTGCGCATGCCGCAGAAGCCCTGGTCGGCAAGGCCGTCGGCGAAAAGAACAGGGCTGCGTTGAATCGTTCCGTCGTACTGGCCCTGCGATGGTCGCTGATCGTCGCCGCCGGCTTCAGTCTGTCTTATGCGATCACCGGTAAATGGATTATCGCGATACTGACCGATCTGCCGGACGTTCGGGCGACATCGGGCCGTTATCTGCCATGGTTGATTCTTTCGCCGCTCGTCGCCGTATGGTCTTATCTCTATGACGGCGTATTCGTCGGAGCGACGCTCGCGAAAGAGATGCGGGACATCATGCTGATCGCCGCATTTATGGTATTCATACCTGCCTGGTACGCACTACAGTTTCTGGAGAACGACGGATTGTGGCTTGCGTTTCTGTGCTTCCTTGCAAGCCGTGGCATTGGCATGCATGTCTTCTATCGGCAACGACTCGCCGCTAGATCGCCTCTGTGACAACCACCGGAGTTGCATGTTTTTCGCATTGTTCCTCTACAGTCCTTCTTGCCCAGGTATACGCAAAGAACCCGGTAGCCACGTTCGCTATCGCATAGGCCGCGAAGATCCCCGAAACGCCGAAGAGAAGATCGCCCACCAGTGCGAGGGGAATATAGATGACGGCCATGCGCGCGACGCTCACGACCACGGCAGGCATCGGTTTGCCCATGCCGTTGAACGATGCGTTCATGACCATGACCATGCCATAAGCGCCATAGCTGACGGGCGCGATCCAGAGGTACACCGCCGACACGGCGGTAACGTCCGGGTTGTCGCTGAAGAGCGAAGGCAGCCAGTTGCTCCCCATGGCCAGCAACGCCGCGATCAATAACCCGAAGCTCAGACAGAACACCGTGCAGAGCCTCAGTGCGAGAAAAATTCGCTCCGCCTTTCCTGCCGACAGGTTCTGGCCGACGAACGGCCCGATGATCGACGACATCGCGTAAAACACGACGAGCGTGACGGACTCGATGCGGCTGGCGACGCCGAAGCCGGCCACCGCATCGGGTCCATACCTCGCGATCATCGCCGTGATGACACCGGTTGCTATCGGGATGATCACATTGGTTCCCGCAGCCGGCAGGCCGACGTGCAGAATATCCGACCACGAATTCCTGATCTCGGACGCATGCGGCATCTTGAAACTCAACAGGCGGTCCCGGCGGTGCATCAGAATGATCGCGCCGATGAACAGCGCGGTCCGCGACGTCAGCGCCGCCATGGCTGCACCGTTCAGCTCCATCCTGGGAACGGGGCCTATCCCGAAAATCAGAATCGGATCGAGAATGACATTGGCGATTGCCGCCATGACCATCAGCACGCCGGGCACCCTTGTGTCCCCCGTCGCCCGCATGCTGCTCATGCCGACCATGCCGACGACCACGAACGGCACGGCAGAGTAGAATATCTTCATGTATCCCGCGATCAGCGGGATCATGTCCTCCGGTGCGCCCATCGCCCTGAACAGGGGGCCGATCGTAGCCACACCCACGGCGCAGATGGCCGCCGTAATCAGAAAGCAGAGCAGTAGGCTGTCCGTCGCGAGACGCCGCGCCCGTCGCAAATCGTGGGCGCCGATGGCGCGCGCCACGACTGACGACGTCCCGGCACCGAGACCGATCGCGACGCTGGTCGTAACCATTAGGATCGGAAACGCAAAACTGAGCGCCGCCAGCGCCCGGTCGCCGACCTGCCCGATGAAGTAGGTATCGGCGAACATCTGCATCATCAGGGTGAAGATGCCGAAGAGCATAGGCACGGTCATATCGACCAGGTGTCTGCCTACTGGCCCTTCCGTCAGTCTGGCTGGTTTCGATTCCATAACAGTTTGCCGCGCTAGGTTATCATCTGCAGACTCCGGTTGATCCTGGAAAGAACGATGAAAATGAAATGTGAACAGATCATTCAGGCCAGCCCCGAGTTCGTCTGGGCCATGTTCGACAACCCGGACAACCTGAAGCGCTGGCAGCCCACTCTGGCGTCCTACGATCATAAATCAGGTAACCCAGGCCAGCCGGGCGCCGTCTCGGAGCTCGTCTACGACGAGAACGGCAGGGAGGTCACGATGACGGAAACGGTTACAGAAAGGCGGGAACCGCATTTTCTGGCCGGCATCTACGACAACGCCTGGGCGAAATCGATCATCGTCAATCACTTCGAAGCAATCGACGAGAATACGACACGGTTCGTTTCCTATTCGAACATGCGCTTCAAGGGGTTCATGAGAATCATGTCCCTGTTCGTCGCAAAAGCGATTCGTGCCAGGGTCGAGGCCGATCTGAATCGCTTCAAGCTGCTCGTCGAGAGCGAGGCAGCCGGCAATCCGTCGTGACCTGGAAGAAGCTCGGTTCACGCGTCGTGTATGACAACCCGTGGATCACCGTCTACGAGGACCGTGTCATCAACCCCGGCGGCGGCGAGAATCAATACGGGCACATTCACTTCAAGAACGCGGCCGTTGCCATAATTCCCCTGGATGACAGCGCCAACACCTGGCTAGTTGGCCAGGAACGGTACACCCTTGGCGCATACTCCTGGGAGCTGCCGATGGGCGGCGCCGCAGGCGACGAGGAACCTTTAGACGCCGCCAAGCGCGAGTTGAACGAGGAGACCGGACTCAGCGCCCGAAAGTGGACGCAGATCATGCGCCTTCATATCAGCAATTCGATAACAGACGAGGAGGGATTCGTCTTCGTCGCAGAAGATCTGACCGAGGGCGAGCCCGGGTTCGATGAAACCGAAGACCTCGAGATACGCAAGCTACCGCTCACTGAAGCCGTGGACATGGTCGGCCAGGGCGAGATCACCGACGCGATCAGCGTTTCCGCGATCCTGAAAGTCGCGGCATCGCGCCGGCGAAAAAAGGCGTCGAACCGCTGAGGATCTGTGGCACTCCAGATGGTCAGCGGTTCGACCCCTTTCCTTCTGACAATCGCGGCGTCTGCTCAATAGATCATCTGTGCCGAAACGACGTAGCGCATCGGTCCGCCTACTTCGGGCGAAGCAAACGGGTAACAGGTAACGAGGCTCAACATCGGCGAGTCGGTATCCAGAATCAGGGAGCCGCGGCGCGAGTCGACCACATCGATGCCGGTCACCCGGTACCGGTGCTTCCTGCCTTCGGTCGTCTCGATGAGCACCGCCTCACCCTTTGTCATGTATTGCAGGAACTGGAAATGGGTATCGCGATGCCCGGCGATGATGCTGTTGCCGATCTCACCGGGCAACACGCTGGCACTCAGGTGTCCGGGGGCGAAGGCGAGCGTCCGGCCCGAACCGCCTTCGAGAACGATCAGATCGATATCGCCGCCTTTTGCCGACAGCCGCGCGACCGGGTAGGTATCGGCCCAAGGCCAGGGCGTGGCTTGATGCTCGCCTGCGCCGGCACGTCGCCACGCACGCTGCATGAGTTCTTGCGCGACCCAGGCTTTCGCGGGGATATAGGCTCCCTGTCCGAACTGCCAGAATCCGAAACACAGCAGACAGGACATTATGATATGTCCCGGCGCAAGCCTATGGCGCAGTCGCAGCAACAAGAATCGAACCCTGAACGCGTGAGAGCAAAAGCAGGAGCAGTGTAGCCAGCAGGCACGCTATACCGATAAGCCGGTGTTCGGGGGCATCGGTCGCGGTTGCCGGGAAACTGAAAATCGCCTCATGGCTTTGCCCGTAAGGCAGAAGGTTCGGAACCTGTTCCGAATCGAGACCTGCCGAGATCGGCCGGACCGGCGTCTTGTCCACGGCGACGAGGCTCGTGAACTTGCTCACGAGATGGTGGTCGAGCGCTGTCTTGACGACGGCTGCTCTGGTTTCATCCGGATCGGCGCCGCGTCGCTCGTCGTCGAGCAGTTTCTCGATCCGGGCCCGCGCCCACAGCGCGGCAATCCCCGGGCTGTCGCTCGAACGCGCAAGCGCCAGCTCGCCGCCCCAGCTTCCGCCGGCCGAATTGCCGCCGACCGAAACGAGGTCTCCGCGCCGCGGTTTCATTGCCAGCCGCGCCTTGACGACGACCGGTTCACCGGCATAGAGGTCCGGAACGGTCTCCGGATAGCTGACCGGGCCGAGCCCGTCCGGCCATTTAATGCTTATATCCGTTATCTGCGGCTGCTCCAGCCTGCGAATGAGACGCTGCATTTTCTCGTCGATTTCATGCAGCGCGCTGATATAGCTGTACGTGCCGCGCCCCGCCTCCGCCGCCTTGCGCATGAACCAGCCGTTCGGCGCCGATCCTATGCCGACGGTAAACAACCGCGCCGAGCCGAGATCGCGCTCGATGAGCCTGTAGAGTTCCTGTTCGTTTCCGACACTGCCGTCCGTGATGAAAATGACTTGCCGCAGGTGTGTCTCGCTCGTAGCTGCGGCCAGCACCCGCTCGAGCGCCGGCCGCATGTTGGTGCCGCCATTGGCCTCGAGGCCGCGGATGTAAGCCCTGGCCATTCGAACCAGTCCCGGTGTCGCCGCGACGCTCTGTGGAGACATCGAGCTTGTTACGGAGTTGAACTGAATGATGTTGAATCGATCCACGCTCTTGAGCCCGTCGAGTGCGAGATACAGTGCCCGCTTTGCCTGTTCGATCGATGTGCCGTGCATCGAGCCCGAGGTATCGATGACGAAAATCAGCTCTCTGGGCACGATCGCCGGTTGCGCACCGGCGTCGTTCGGCGGAAGCATCATCAACAGGACGTACGGGGTTTCCCCGAGCATTTCCGAGAACAGCATTGCTCGCGGGGCTGCATCCGGGACGGGCCGCCAGAGGAGCTCGAGATCGTGATCGAGCGGCGCCGTGCCGTTCATCAGCGTCACGACGTAGCCGTCGTCGACCGGCTTGACCTCGATCGGATGATATCGGCTGGCCACGATCTGCAGCGGCACGCCGGCATTGATCCCGGCGTTCAGCGTGAGCTTGTGATCCTTCGACTTCGTCACGACCGGCGGCGTGATCAGGGATGCATCCGGGACGCGGGTCGTGTCCGCCGACCAGCCCGATCCTCTCCGGTCGGGCAGCGGCGCGCCGGGAATGAATCGCGGCGTCAGCGTCAACGGAAAACGGAGGCTGAACGTGCCTTCCTCGTACTTCAGGTTTTGCAGATACCCGACCTCGACCGTTACCTTCTCGCCCGGACCGATATTTGCGACCGACGTCGTGAACAGGTTGGCGCGCTGCTGTTCCACCAGGCTTGCCCTTTTACCCAGGGCTTTCGCCTCCCGGTATTCCCTCTTCGCTTGCTCCCTTGCGCGAATCTCCCCCTCGATGAATCGCTCCCCGATGCGAATACGCAGCCGATCGACGGCCGCGTCGTCGGGCAGGGGAAATACATACATACCCTCGACCCATTCGTCGCCGTCGTTCAGAAAATTCTGTCGCACCGATACGCGGGCGATGAGCCCGCTCACGCTGAGGTCGATATCGGTATTCATGCGCGTGGCGACGCGATAGCCTGATTGCATCCGCATCAGCAGGCTGCCGCTCTGCATCTGCGCAGGCCGCAGCTCGTCGACTATGGAATCCGGTACCTCGCTGGCCAGGCCGGGCCCCGTGAAGCAGACGAGCAGCGCCAGCGCCGGCCAGCGCCACGACGCCCTGCGCTTCAGGAGTTCGCACATCCGATGACCGGTATGTCGGGCCGGCACGACCGGGTGCCAGCGCCTTGGGCGCTCGCGCCGGGATTTCCTCGTGCCTGATACCCGGTATTCCATCTGCGCCACTCCATTGTTGCCGCACAAAGCTGCGATAAGTCCAGTCCAACAAGGCATTCAGACGTGCCACGGGCACCGGCATGGCAATACACCGGCGTAATGTGGCAAATTGTGGCAATGTCCAAACGAATAGCGATTGTCGAAGACGAGGCCGCAATTCGTGAGAATTATGCAGCAGCATTCAGGCGCGAAGGCTATGCAGTCGAGTTGTACGACGCCCGCCGGCCCGCAATGCAGGCGTTCGAAGCGCGGCTGCCGGATCTCGTCGTCATCGATGTTAATCTGAAGGATGAGGTCGAGGGCGGTTTCGACCTGTGCCGCGATCTCCGCAGTCTTGCCAGCGATTTGCCGATAATCTTTCTGACGGCCAGGGACAGTGAATTCGACGCCGTCTCGGGGTTGCGGCTGGGAGCCGATGACTATCTGACCAAGGACATCAGCCTTCCCCACCTGATGGCGAGAGTCGCGGCCCTGTTTCGGCGATTGGACGCGATGCAGAAACCGCAGGGCATAGAGTCCCGGCTGACGCGTGGTGATCTCGAGCTGGACATCGAGCGCATGACGGTGCGATGGCAGGATCAGCCCGTCGCATTGACGTTGACGGAATTCTGGATGGTTCACGCACTCGCCCGCTACCCGGGTCACGTGAAGAACCGGCAGCAGCTGATGGACGCAGCGCAGGCGGTGCTCGATGACAATACGATCACCTCACATATAAAGAGAATACGACGCAAGTTCGTCGCTATCGATCCGGAATTCTCAGGGATAGAAACCGTTTACGGAATGGGGTATCGCTGGCTTAGCGATTGACCACCCGAAATGAACCTTCGACGCCAGTTGCTGTTGGTTAGTCTGCTGACCCTGGTGCTGCCGTGGGCGGGTTGTCAGTTTATCCGTGAGACCGAGTCCGCTCTCAGGGAGGGCCAGCAACAGATGCTGGCCGGCACGGCGTTGGCGATCACCGATTCACTTGCACAGTTTCCCGACGAATTTTCGGTCGATGCGCCTGCCGATCAATTCGGCGAGTACCAGGTATATGGCCACCCGCTCTCGTCGGCGCCGGTGATCGACGGTTACTTCGACGACTGGCCGATCGAGCCCGAGTCAGCCAGGACGCTGCGCGGGGTCGACGGACCCATCCGTTTCGCCATCGGCATTCACGCGCAGCATGCTTACCTTTTTGTCGACGTGCCGGACGATGACATCGTTTACGCCGGCCCCGGTGCGAACGTCGTTACCGAAAACATCTATTCCGACCGCGTCATACTCGTTTCAGCCAGCGAATCAGCGATAACTTCACGGTTAGACTTCGCGGCCGAGGCACCGGGATCCCTGGTTGCGATAAACAGGGCAGGCGATCAGCGGTTCGCCGAGCCGAGAATCCACGCGCACTGGCAGGATACGCCGACCGGTTATCGGCTGGAAGCCCGCCTGCCGAGGCACTTGCTCGATTCTCGACTGGGTATAGTCGTCACGAACACCAGCCGTTCGGACGATCCGGGGATTCGCAGCTCGAGTTTCAGCGGCCCGTTGCCGGGACGCCTGATAAGCAGCTCTGCGCTCCTGCAGAGCGTCGTCACCGGTTACGCACAGCCGGGCCTGAGACTCATCGTGACCGATCGGACCGGCTGGCGGCTGGCACGCGCCGGCGGCATTTCGCTTCCCCGAAGCGACGGCGGGGCAACCAAGAGAACGTCGCGCTGGATGCGCATCGCGTATAACAGCTTGTTGGAGCCGGGTAAAGAGGCGTTGCTGGCAGAGCCGCATCCCTCGGGGCGTGAGCAGCAAAATTATGTCGCCCGCGCGCTGCACGGATCAGCGGCGACAAGCTGGTTTCGCAGCAGCAGCGACGGCCGCGCCGTAGTCGCCGTGGCGCAACCGGTCTGGTTCGGAAACGTACAGACGGGCGCCGTCATCCTGCAGCAGGGCACCGATGCAATTCTCAGTCTTACCAATCGGGCATTGACGAGGCTGATGAACTTTACGCTGATCGCGACGCTCGGGGCGGCGGGTGTTCTTCTCGGCTACTCGAGCTGGTTGTCCTTGAGGATTCGGCGCCTGAGCAGCGCAGCCGAGGCCGCCCTTGACGAGGACAGGGTGAAGACAGACCTCCCGAGCGTGCTGGCGAATGATGAAATCGGGGACCTCTCACGCAGTTTTGCCGACGTGCTTCAACAGCTCGGCGACTACAACGAGTATCTCCGCTCACTGGCGGCCAGGTTGTCACATGAGCTGAGGACGCCGCTGACTATCGTCACCTCATCGCTCGAGAATCTCGAGCACGAACCGCTGACGGAGGAAGCCGCCAATTACACAGCACGCGCGAAGGACGGTACCACGCGTCTGCAGAAGATCCTGAACGCGATGAGTGAGGCGAGCAAGGTCGAAGAACTCATGGCAAATGTGGAACTCGAACGATTCAATCTGCATGATGCGCTCAGGGCCACCGTTGCCGCCTATGCCGACGCGTATCCGGAGAGGCGATTCTCTTTTGCATCAGACGCCGACGATGTCTGTATCGAAGGCGCACCGGAACTGATAATTCAGATGCTCGACAAGCTGGCCGAAAACGCCGTTGAATTCAGCGCTGCCGGCGATCAGATCGACATATCGCTGTCGCCGGACACCAAAGGCGCGATCGTGGCCGTGTCGAACCCGGGTCCACGGCTGCCTGAGAAAATGCGCACCCAACTGTTCGACTCGATGGTGTCGGTCAGACCCGATCACGCGGACAAGCATCTGGGCCTGGGCCTGTACATCGCCCGAATGATAGCCGAGGGCCACCAGGGCACCATCAGCGCTGATAACATTGAGGGCGGGGTCGCGTTTCAGGTACGACTGCCCGCCGCAAGTGCTAATTGATCATTCGGAGGTCTGAGTGACTCTACTCGACGGCAAAGTGGCGCTCGTGACCCGTGCATCGGGCGCAATAGGGCGCGCGATCGCCGTCAAACTGGCGTCGCGCGGCGCGGCCATTGCGGCCCGCTATGGCAGCAACGTCGCAGCCGTTACCGAAACGGCCCGGTTAGTCGACGCCGCCGGCAGCAATGTGGAGATTTTCAAGGCCGACATGGCCGACGCCGCGCAGATCAGGGCTATGTTTGCCGTGATCGACGGCGCCTACGGCCGGCTCGACATACTTATTAATAACGCCGGCGTAGGCATTCAAAGAAACATCTGCGACATCTCCGAAGAAGACTTCGAGAAAACCTTCGCAATAAACACGAAGGGCTATCTTTTCTGCATGCAGGAAGCAGGCAAGAGAATCGGCGAGGGTGGCCGTATCATCAACATATCGTCGGTCCTCGCACAACTCAGCCGCCCCGGGCCGGTCGAACCGGGAATGTTTCAGGACACATCGGAGACCATCAGGGAGCGCGCCCGCGCACTGTCTCCCTTCAATCGGGTCGGCGCGCCGGAGGACATCGCCGACATCGTCGCTTTCCTGGCCTAGGACGAGGCCCGCTGGATTACCGGGCAGGACATCGTGGCCGCCGGCGGCGCGGTCGGCTAGTCTGCGTATTGCTCCAGTTCATTCGCCGAGGACGCGGGCAGCCAGCAACTCAATGCTTCCGCTGCTGGAAAACTCGAGCGGCTTCGCATAGGGAATGTCGACCGTGAGGCTGCCGCTCAGTTCGTAATCCATCTGGCGGCGTATGCCCGTTCGAATCAGCGTGGAGATAGCTGAAGTGGTCCGGAACAAATTCAATTCGGCGCTGATAGTAAATTCACCGTCGCCGTTCGATGGCACAGTGAAGCCGCCTGGAGTTTCGCCACTGGCGAAGTGCTGATCGCCGAGCCGGACGCGATAGCGTACCGACCTGACCCGCAGTGGAAACGGATTCGGGTTGCTGACATCGAACCCGAGCAGGCAGGTCTGTCGGTCGAAGTCGATGTGCGGCATCTCGACGCTGGTAAGGGCTACAGAGGGCGTGCTTATCACTGCATCCATGCCGGCACAACCTGTGGTGGCGACAATGGCGACGAGTGATACGGCTTTCAGGCTGACTATTCGAGTATCCATGTCCACTCCCTGGCGAGCGACGCTCAACGAAGCTCCTCTCCAAGCTCTCCCCAGCGGGCGCCGATCAGCATCCATTCGTCGTCGTCCTTGGCAAGCTCCAAGGCGAACCGGTATGCATCGGCATTGACTCCGAGCGCGCGAGTCGTCGTCCCGACGCCGGCGACCGTAAGCAGGATTTCTGCGGCCGTGCCACCACTCACCATCAGCTCGTCGATCCCGAAAACCAGTGCGACCGACTTCTGGCGCAGGAAATAGGCGCGCAGAATCTTGTTGATTGCGTCCCGGTCATTGCCCCTGGCGTCCTCATAGTTCTCCGAGACCATGGCAATCAGCGCTCGACGGTCCAGGTCCCCGGCGGCGGCGGAGGCAGAAGCGACCCAGTCGCGCAGCTCCTCTTCGGGTCCGACGGAGGGACCTCCGCAGGCAGTCAACAATGCACATATCATGCAAAAGGGAATCAAACGCATAGAGCCCGCCCCTCTTTAGTGCTAAAACACACTATGGGCGGTTGGACTTGCCCTGTTCTGTGACGTAGTTCTCAGATCGGGCCTGATCGGATATCGATATGGCAGTCAAATTACTCAGCGAAAGTGCGGATGCGACGATCACCGACGACGACCAGCTTCGCATCGATGCGATTCTATCATTCTGGTTCATGGAGGCCGAACTCGGTGCGCCGCAGATCGACGGCCGCATGGATATCTGGTTTGGCGAGGATCCCGTATTCGATCACGAGATTGCAAAACAGTTCGCAGGAGATGTCGACAAGGCATCGGCTGGCAATCTCGACCACTGGGCGCACGAACCACGGGGTCGGCTGGCCCTGATCCTGCTGCTCGATCAGTTCCGGCGGAATATATATCGCAATACACCCGAAGCTTTCGAGAAAGACAGGGCCGCCCTGAAACTCTGCGTCGAAGGGGCCATGGAGAAGAAAGACAAGGGCCTGGCCCCCATACAGAAGGTTTTCTTTTACATGCCCCTTCAGCACGCCGAGTCCCGCAAGGTACAGGCTAAATCCCGTGAGCTCTACAAGCGCCTTGCGAAGGCAGTATCACCGACCTACAAAGAAACCTTCGAGACCATTGCCCAGTTTGCCGATCTCCACGCCGATATCGTCGAGCGCTTCGGCCGGTTTCCCCACCGAAACAAAGTACTGGATCGCGAGAACAGTCCTGAGGAAGAGGAATACCTTTCGGGCGACAGCCCTGATTTCGGCCAGGGCTAATTCAGGGAACAGGAACGGATCCCAGGGGGTCTGTCCCCAATTTAGCCCGGAGGTTGCCGAGATACCCACAAAAACCGAATCGTCAACAGCAGCGCCGCGACCGACAGGCCCAGTACGAAACCTCCCCAGGTATAGTGAGGCTCGAGTCGGTAGGTGATAGTCGCCAGATAGGCGAGCGGAAACGCGAGAAACCAGTACGAGAATATGTTGATGAACATGGGCACCCGCGTATCCTTGTAACCGCGCAGCACCCCCGCCGCGCCGATTTGTACACCGTCTCCGACCTGAAATATCGCAGCCATTAGCAGTAGGCTGACGGCGATCGCCTGAACCGCCGCGTCGTTGGTATAGAGTTTCACGACGATGTCTCTGAACACCAGCAGCAACAGCGCCGTGCAGCTCATGAAGACCGCGCACATCAGAATGCCGGTCGTTCCGCCGAAACGGGCTGCTGCCGGGTTCCCGGAACCCAGGGCGTGACCGACGCGAATCGTTGCCGCCGAGCTCAGCGCGAGTGGAATCATGAACATCGTTGCCGCGAAATTGATCGCAATTTGGTGGGCCGCGGTGATGTTGGCACCGCGCGTACCCATGAGGATAGAGACCGCCGAAAAAAGGCCGGCTTCAGCCGTAATCGTCATCGCGATGGGAATGCCGAGCGCGAAAATCTCCCTGATGATCTCGAGTCGTACCGGCGCCACGCGGACGAATATCTGCAACGGCCGATACGCAGGATCAAGGTATATCCAGGAACCAAGCACGATCATGCCGAGCCACATCGAGATTGCGCTCGCGAGACCGCAACCGACGGCGCCGAGCGCGGGTGCACCGAAGTGGCCAAACATCAAAACGTAATTCAGGAACACGTTGCACGCCAGCGCGAAAACGGTCGTGTACATGATCGGCCGCGTATAGCCGATGCCTTCGGTCGTAAACCGGAAAGCGAGGAAGGCACAGATTGCAGGCGCACCGAACATGATCGCCCGAATGTAGCCAACGGTCAGATCGCGGAACTCGGTCGCGATCCCCACGAAGCGCATGGCCGGCTCGACCAGTATCTGGGCCACGACCAGGATGGATATGCCGAGCCCTGCGGCTATCCAGAGCCCCTGACGAGTGTATCGCCCGATCAGCGACGGATTGCCGGCGCCGAAATGCCGGGCCGCGATCGGCGAGATCGCCATCATCAGGCCGAGCATGACGGTAAAGCCCAGAAACCAGACACTGCCCCCGACTGCGACGGCCGCTAGCGCCTCCGCCCCAAGACGACCGGCCATCACTGCATCCGAGAAGTGCATACCTGCAATCGCAAGGTTATTAATGATCAGCGGACCGGCCAGGCGCAACAGCACCGAGGCTTCGTGACACCGGCTTTTGGTCGATGTAAAGGTTGTCATTCTTCTCTTTCTGGTTTCATGTACGACTGTAGCACGCGGTGCTTATGTTCAATGGCGGCAATAGTGTAAAGTTGCGCACGGCTCACTCTTTTGAACGTCGGAGGCAGGCATGTTGCACGATGGACAATCCATTCGAGTGGCGGTGGTCGGGGGATTGAGGATTCCGTTCTGTCGGGCCCACAGTGTTTACAGAGGCTCGAGCAACCATGACATGATGACGGCCACCTTGCGGGCGCTGGTCGACAAATACAGCCTGAAGCACCAGACATTCGGCGATGTCGCGCTCGGCGCGGTGATCAAGCACTCCAGGGACTGGAATCTCGCCAGGGAGTCGGTCATCGGTTCCGGCCTGTCTTTGAAAACGCCGGCTTTCGATCTGCAGCGCGCCTGCGGCACCAGTATCGAGGCCTGCATTCACATAGCGAACAAGATTTCCCTCGGTCAGATCGAGGCCGGTATTGCCGGCGGCACGGATTCGATAAGCGACGCGCCGATCGTATTCAGGGAAGGGCTGCGCCGGATCCTGCACGACAGTCATGGCGGTGGTTCCATATTGAAAAAGATTGCGCCCTGGTTCCGGCTACGTCCGACGTATCTCCTGCCCGAGTTCCCCGGCGTCACCGAGCCGCGGACGGGTCTGTCGATGGGCGAGAGCATGGAGATTACGGCGAAAGAGTGGGAAGTGGCCCGAGAGCATCAGGACCAGCTCGCATTGACGAGCCATGTGAAAGCGGCAAATGCATACGAGGAAGGTTTTTACGATGATCTCGTCGTTCCTTACAAAGGCGCCGAAGAGGACAACAATATCCGCCGGAATACCAGCTACGAAAAACTCGCCGCGCTCAAACCGGTATTTGACAAGAGCAAAGACGGGACACTGACGGCGGGAAACAGTACGCCGTTGACCGATGGTGCCGCCGCCGTGTTGCTGGCATCGGAAGCGTGGTCAAAGAAGAAGGCCCTGCCGATTGTTGCTTACATAACGTTTGTCAAAGTTGCTGCCGTCAACTTCATCAACGAGGACGGACTTCTCATGGCGCCGGTTTTCGCCGTGTCCGACATGTTGAAGAAGGCAAACCTTCGGCTGCAGGATTTCGACTATTACGAGATTCACGAGGCATTTGCCGCACAGACTATCGCTACGCTCAAAGCCTGGCAGTCTGAACAGTTTTGCCGAGCGCGGCTCGGTCGAAATGAACCGATGGGCCCGATCGACCTCGCCAAGCTGAACGTGAAAGGCGGCAGTATCGCAATCGGTCACCCGTTCGCTGCGACCGGCGCCCGTGTCATAGCAACGATGGCCAAACTGTTGAACCAGAAAGGTTCGGGACGCGGCCTGGTATCCGTCTGCACCGCCGGCGGCATGGGAGTGACAGCAATCATGGAAGCGGCCTAGAGCCGGGAGCATGGGTCTCAGCGAAGCACTGGCGACGGTCAACGCCGTGCTCTGGAACGAGACCTGGCTTTATATCATCGTCGGCACGGGCGTTCT
Source organism: Woeseia sp. (assembly GCA_046760025.1). Taxonomy (GTDB): domain Bacteria; phylum Pseudomonadota; class Gammaproteobacteria; order Steroidobacterales; family Woeseiaceae; genus JACZWL01. The sequence goes on from JBHIDG010000001.1 coordinate 24,397, forward strand.
TTTCACCATATGGAGCGGCGTCTCACAGTACAGGGTGCTTACGCATGGCCCCGCCGTCGTACGCGGCGTGTATGACGATCCGGACGATCCAGGCGCTATCAATCACTTCCAGGCGCTCTCGGCGGCACTCTCGGGCACGGTAGGTCTCGGCAATATCGGCGGCGTGGCGCTCGCCATCACCCTGGGCGGTCCCGGCGCAATGTTCTGGATGTGGGTGGTCGGGTTCCTCGGCATGGCGATCAAGCTGACCGAGGTGACGCTGTCGATGCTGTACAGAAACACCGATGATCCGCACAACCCGCATGGCGGACCGATGTGGGTGGCCGACAAGGCGGTGGCGCGCTTGACACCGGACTTGAGGTGGCTCGGCAAGACGATCGCGGTCATTTTTTGCATTTGTCTGCTCGTGTCATCGGCGACCGGCGGCAACATGTTCCAGGCATGGAATGTCGCCGAGGTCACCAACGAGTACTTTGGCGTTCCGGGATGGGTATGCGGCATCACTCTGGCATTGCTGGTCGGGGCGGTCATCATCGGCGGCATCAAGCGAATCGGCAAAGTCGCCGGCACGCTCGTGCCCTTCATGGTGGCACTTTATCTGCTGGTGGGCTCTTACGTTCTGCTTCTGAACATAGAGAAAATTCCGGGGATATTCGCGATGATCATCGGCAACGCGTTTACTCCGACCGAGGCAAGCGGTGCCTTTATCGGTGGCACCGTGGCATCCGCGTTTCTGTTCGGCATGAAGCGCGCCGTGTTTTCGAATGAGGCCGGTCAGGGATCGTCGCCTATCGCCCACTCCGCGGCGAAGACTGACGAACCCGTTCGTGAGGGCGTTGTCGCGGGCCTCGAGCCGTTCGTCGATACCATAGTGGTTTGCACGTTTACGGCACTGATTATTCTCACAACCGGCATCTGGAACCGCGGGCCGGACGTCGTGCTCGACCGCATTCCCGAACTGTCGCGGGCCGGGTCCGGCTGGCAATACCAGGATACGTCGCTGCCTGCCGGCGAATGGCGGGATGGCGAGATCGTGACGCTCGTGGTCAGGGCAGGTGATAATCCGGCGACCGGGCAACCATATCATCGCATCGACGGCGTCGTCGCCTCCGACGCAGGCCGATTTATCATCCGCTGGAACAAACTCCAGTCCGCGGCAAAACCGCAAATCGTCGGTGACGGGCTGTACAAGACCTACGTAGGCGCGACATTGACAGCGAAGGCCCTCGATTCGGTGACACCGGGACTCGGCAAGTGGCTGATCACGATCGCGTCCTGGCTATTCGGGATATCGACCATCATCGCCTGGGCCTATTACGGGGAACAGGGCTTGCAGTACCTGACCGGCGATCGGGGCGTGCTGGCGTTCAAGCTCATCTATTGCGGTCTGACCTTCCTCGCAACGCTCGGCCACATCAAAACCGATGCTGATCTCGACAACATGACGGGGATCGGGCTCGGTGTCATAATCTGGGCGAATCTGCCGATTACCTGGATATTCGGCTACCAGGCGATGCGCGCCTACAAGGACTATATCGGCAGGCTCAAAGACGGTCGCATGGGCCCGGATCATCCGCCGCCGAGCATTGACGACCTCCTGTCCGGCAGGGACGTCGAATCCCGTTAGCGTCACTGTCGTGCTTTGTCCCGTCGCCTCGCCTTTCTGTGCAAGAGGTCGAGCGCATAGTCCAGGCGTCCCTTCGCCTGTGCGGTAACGCCTCCCTTCCGGTACTCATCTACGAGGAAGGACTCGACGCGCGAAACCATTTCATCGATATCCTCGACCGCAAACCTGTCTTCCTCTGTCGGGGGGCCATGGTAGCGCGAAGCTGCGCCGAACAGATTGATCCATCGTTCACTTCGCCGGCCAAGCTTCATGAGGTCATAGAACTCCGCGCTCGGGACCGCGCCTCCTTTGACCAGGCTCACAAGACCGGCAACCAGGGAGACCGGCACGAGTAATACGTCGCGCAGGCCGTCGAAAAGAAGTTTGACCTGGAGCACCGCAACGTCCCGAATGAGCGTCCATCGGTCGGCCCTGTCTTCGGTTGTTTCCGTTTCGTTCGCCATGGATCGCCTGCCGCACAACACGGCCAATATAGCATGCGCCAGGCTAGCGTCGGTTCCGGTGATTTAGTACTGTTACTCAAGCACTTAGCCGATAAGAACACGGCCAGGCCGGAAAATGCCACCATTTGAATCTTCGCCCGACTACGAGCACGGACTACCGGAGTCACTGGGCATTCTTCTCGTAAACACGGGCACGCCCGACGCACCGACGCCCGAGGCTGTTCGTCGTTTTCTGAAATCCTTCCTGTCCGATGCGCGCGTTGTAGAGGTGCCGCGGCCGATCTGGTGGATCGTTCTCCACGCGTACATACTCCGCGTGCGACCGGACCGGTCGGCGGCCGCCTACAGAAAAATCTGGACAGACCAGGGCTCCCCCCTTCTTCTGCATTCGAAGGACATCGCCGCCTCCATTCAGGAAAAACTCTCCGCGCGATTGTCCGGCGCAACGCATGTCGAGTTCGCGTTGTCGCACGGCAATCCTTCCATACAGTTCGCGCTGGAGAAAATGTACCAGCAGTTCGTTCGGCGAATTCTGGTACTACCACTCTATCCGCAGTACTCGAGCGCAACGACGGGATCCGTATTCGACGCGGTGACCAGCGTGCTCAGCCGGCGGCGCTGGGTGCCCGAATTACATTTCATAAACCATTATCACGACGCTGCCGGTTATGTATCCGCAGTCGCCGCCAGCATTCGCGATTACTGGGACTTGCATGGGCGCGGCGAGCGTCTATTGTTCTCGTTTCACGGCGTGCCTCGCCGGACACTGGACCTGGGAGATCCTTATCACTGCCACTGCCAGAAGTCAGCGAGGCTGGTTGCCGAATCGCTGGAACTCGACAAGGAAAGCTGGCAGGTGAGTTTTCAATCGCGCCTCGGTCGTGCCGAATGGTTGCGACCCTATACCGACGAAACAATCAGGGCCTGGGGCGCCGAAAAGCTCGGCAAGATCGATGTGGTATGCCCCGGCTTCGCCGCCGATTGTCTGGAGACCCTCGAAGAAATCGCAATCCGCTATGCAGTCGATTTTAGCGATGCCGGCGGTTCGGAGCTTCGTTACATCCCGGCACTCAACGCCCGCGACGATCACGTCGGTTTCCTGAGCCGCCTGATCGAGCGAAACGTTGCCGGCTGGCCGGAAGCATCGCCGGACTGGAGCCTTTCGGAAGCGTCGCGCGAGATGGACAAGAGTTTGAAGCGTGCGCGTGACATGGGTGCGGAGCGCTGACTATGCTCGGGCAGTTTCTGGAATTCGGTGTACGGTCGTCGGACATTCTGGAGTCGCTCGGCTTCTACAAGGCGCTCGGTTTTACCGAGCTGGAGAGCGGCGACGTCTGGCCTCACAAGTATGCGGTTGTGAGTGACGGGCACATATGTATTGGCCTGCATGATCGGCCTCTCGACGAGCCGGCACTGACATTTGTTCATCGGGATCTCGCCCGGCATGCGCGTGCAATGGCAGACCATGGATTTGACTTCAAGTTGCTGAAGATCGACACCGACGTTTTTAACGAGCTCGGCTTTCGCGATCGCGACGGTCATATGATCAGCATGATCGAGGCGAGGACGTTTTCGCCGCCCGACGAGGATGTCGAACGGTCGATCTGCGGTGACTGGTTTGAGTTGAGCCTGCCCGCAAGAGATGCCATGCGTGCCGGTCGATTCTGGGCACCACTGGCGCCGGTAATGCTCGAGCTCCGGGAAACACCGACGCCACACCTGCGTTTCGATGCCGCGGGCATGTCGCTGGGTTTGAGCGAGCACCCTGCACTGAGAAAGCCATCTCCCTGTTTCGTCTGCGACGACCTGACGTCTGTACTCGCCGACGTCGAGCGGCACGGCCTCAATATCGATACGAATCCCAGGTACGAGTCCGCTTTCATGTCGATCGAAGCGCCCGAGGGGACGACGCTCTACCTGTTCGAGGCCGATTTTCTTACGGGAGAGGCCGGAAATTAGCGCGGGATCCGCGAATCGATATCGCGGATCAATTGCATCGCCCTGCCGAGATACGACCTGCCGAACAGATTCAGGTGATTCAGGACATGGTAGAGCTGATAAAGCCTGCACCTGTCATCGGAACCCGGCCCCATCGGCCAGCTCTCCTCATACGCCGAATAAAAACTTCGTCCAAAACCACCGAACAGTCGCGTCATCGCGATATCGGTTTCCCGGTCGCCGTAGTACACGGCCGGATCGAATATGACCGGCATACCTGCCGTCGCCGCCCAGTTGCCGCCCCAGAGATCACCATGCAAGAGCGACGCACGGGGTTCGTAGTCGCGAAAGAAAATCCCGAGATTCTCCATTGTTCTCGCACCGGCCGTTTGCAGTTCTCCGCCAAAGCCTTTGCTCGTAGCAAGCTGTAATTGCCAACCAAGGCGCCGGTCCCTGAAGAACGCCACCCAGTCATCAGACCACTGATTGCATTGCGGGGTCAGCCCGATGCTATTGTCGCGGTGCCAACCAAACCGTTTCTTGCAGTGGCGATGCATGCGCGCCAACTGCCGCCCGAAGAGCCTCTCTGTGTCACTGCCGGGCCTGTCGAACTCTAACCACTCCATCGCCAGATAGGCATCGCTTCCTGCCGTGCCACAACTCAGGACCTCCGGCACGCGAACGGCATCCGCAGCACGGAGCTCGCGAAGCCCTTCGGCTTCGGCCTCGAACATGTCGAGCGATTCGGAGGCACCGGTCTTGAGAAAGATTGCCGGGCCGACGTGCCAGGCGGCGCTGATGTCGCCGCCACCGACGGAGTGTGCATTTGCGTTGTCTGCTACGGATACGCCGTCGTCGCGAAGGGCCACGAAGATGTGCTGCCAGTCGGGCATTTTCTCCTACGATAACTCCGAGACCCGTTCGGCCTGTCGCCGCAGCGCCTGGCCGATGCCGGCTTCGTCGAACAGCGAGTTGATCTCGCCGAGGTCGGGAGCGACGGGTCGCAGCCCGGATGCGGGACGCTCGACAGGTGCATCACAGGCAATACAGGTCAGCTTGCGCGCAAGCATCGCCGAATCCTTGTGGGTGTCCAGCTTGTCGCCGAGCGTTTTTGCGCCACGCACGTTTACCTCGTAAACCTTGTGGAGATTTTCATATACGTTTTCGAGGCTGCCAAAGTGCTGCAGTAGCGCAGCGGCAGTTTTCTTTCCTACACCGGGAACACCCTTTATGTTATCGACGCTGTCCCCGGCGAGCGCGAGAAAATCTGCGATCTGCTCCGGCCACACGCCGAAGAACTCCGGAATCTGGTCGTACCGGATGCGGCCCTTGCCCGCGAAATCCCAAAACACGTCGTTCCTGGAAACGAGCTGCGCAAGATCCTTATCGCGGCTGACAATCGTCGATGGCCGGCCCTTTTCACGCCCCTGGGCAACGAGCGTCCCGATAAGGTCATCCGCCTCGTAGTTCGGGCTTGCGCACTCCATCAGGCCGAGAGCCCTCGTGAAACGGCGGCACTGCACGAACTGCCGCTTCAATTCCGGCGGTGCAGGTTCGCGGTTCGCTTTGTATTCCGGATAGATCTGGGTCCGAAACGACGTCTTAAGACTTTCATCGAACAGTACGGCGACGTAATC
>JBHIDG010000002.1:0-26359 GCA_046760025.1 Woeseia sp.
TCGGGCGCACGGCGGAAATAGACCGCGAGTTCCGTCAAGGTTGCGATTCCATCGGAGATTGCGCGGTCACTGATCAATGCGCGCACTCGGGCAGGATAGCGCCGGCGGCCTGGGCAAGTCAGCGTGGCCGGTGTTAATCCATGCATTACGCAGTATTGCTCGACCAGTCCTGCAAGACTCCGAGAGTTTTCACTTTTCGATTCGTCCAACCGTTCTGGCACGACAAGCTCATTGGTCATCCGGAACTTTTCTGCCTTGTCATCGGTAGGCTCTTCGGTATTTGGTGTCCAATCGTGATCGGCATCCATGAACTGTTGGTATTGTCGCCTTGCAGCCAATACGGAACCGGCGAAACAACTCAACACCACACGGGTCGTGACCCACTCCAGTTGCTGCTGTCCGCAATAGGTACGATGGCTGCTCCAAGGATAATGCTCAGGATCTTCCACCAGACCAGCTTCCACAGGATTCAGGTGGATGTATCTTACGAGGCCCAGTAGATAAGAATCGTCGGTAACAAGAATCGCGCGATGACGTCGTTCGAAGACGTGACCGGTTCGTTTGAGCCTGCGGTTAAAATAACGGGCATATCGAGATGCCAACCAGCACATTAGCCTTGATAAGGGTTGGTCCGATACCTGAATTACAGCGTGGATATGATTGGTCATCCAGCAGAAGGCATGCAGTCTGCTCGCATACCGATCGAGACCGTCGGCCATCAAATCATTAAGGCAGTTCCGATCTTTTTCCTGCAAAAATATAGCTTTACGAGCATTTCCGCGCAAAATGACGTGATATAACCCACCGGGTACATGTATGCGAGGTCGCCTGGGCATCCGTGACATCCTTGTCGAATTGCCTGACAAGGTAGCCTGCTCTGGACGACTTCCCAATCACGAAAAGTGAACAAATAGTCAAATTAGTCGGTGCCCGGCACCATTACAAAATTAGTCGGTGCCCGGCACCATTACACTTCGGGTCGCAAATGCGGGAACAAAAGCACGTCGCGTATGGACGGCGAGTCCGTAAACAACATGACCAGCCGGTCTATTCCGACGCCGAGCCCGCCGGATGGCGGCAGGCCGTATTCGAGTGCCCGGATGTAGTCGGCGTCGTAAGACATGGCCTCCAGGTCGCCGGCCGAGCGGTGTGCGGCCTGCTCCTTGAATCGCGCAGCCTGATCCTCGGAATCGTTCAGTTCCGAGAAGCCATTTGCAATCTCCCGACCGGCAATAAAAAGCTCGAAGCGGTCCGTCATGAACGGGTCCTCATCGTTGCATCTCGACAACGGCGACACTTCCGTCGGGAACGCCGTAATAAATGTTGGCAGCCTGACCTTTTGCTCGCAGGTTTTCTCGAAGATTTCAAGCTGCAACTTGCCGGCGCCGTGACTCTTTTCTACTTTCACGCCGAGCTCGTTGGCGATGCCCTTCAGGTAGCCCCGGTCACGCAGCTTGTCTCCGTCAACGTCCGGGTTGTATTTGCTGATTGCCTCCTCCATCGTCATGCGCGGGAAGGGCTTCGCAAAGTCGTATTCCTCGCCCTGGTATCCGACGATCGACTCGCCGAGCAGTGACTGCGTCATACCACGCAGCATCGCCTCGACCATTTCCATGATGTCTTCGAAGTCGGCGTACGCACGGTACAACTCGAGCATCGTGAACTCGGGGTTGTGCTGGGTCGAGATGCCCTCGTTGCGGAAATTCCGGTTTATCTCATAGACGCGTTCGAATCCGCCGACGACCAGCCGTTTAAGGAACAGCTCCGGCGCGATCCGCATATAGAGTTGCATGTCGAGCGCATTGTGGTGGGTCGTAAAGGGCCTCGCGATCGCACCGCCGGGCATCGTCTGCATCATCGGCGTCTCGACCTCAAGAAAATCCTGGGAATCCAGGAATGCGCGGAGGTAGCTAATCATCTCCGAACGCACGCGAAAAATGCGGCGGCTGTCCTCGTTCATGATCAGATCGACATAGCGCTGCCGGTAGCGGATCTCCCTGTCAGCCAAGCCATGGAATTTCTCCGGCAAGGGCCGTAATGACTTAGTGAGCAGGCGCAGCTCGTCAGCCATGACGGTCAGTTCGCCGGTTTTGGTCTTGAACAGCGTTCCGGAGGCCCCCACGATATCGCCGACGTCCCATTTCCTGAAGTCCTGGTAGAGGCCTCCGGCGAGCCGGTCGCGCTCAAGCCTGAGCTGGATCTGCCCTGTCCGGTCCTGCAGTTTGATGAAACTGGCCTTGCCCATCACGCGCTTGACCATCATGCGCCCGGCAATCTTGACGTCAACGACCTGCGCCCGCAACGCGCCGTCATCGTATTCGCCGAAGGCCTCGTGCAATTCCTCGGCCAGTGAGTTGCGGCGGAAATCGTTGGGAAACGCATTGCCGGACTCGCGCATGTCCGAGAGTTTGCGTCGACGCTCGGCGATCAGCTTGCTTTCTTTCCGATTTTCCCTGTCGCTGTCGCTCACTAGAGCCCCTGCTTCAGTCCTGCCTCGATGAATTCATCCAGTCCGCCGTCGAGCACGGCCTGCGTATTGCCGGTCTCGACCCCGGTCCGGAGATCTTTGATCCGGCTCTGGTCCAAAACGTATGACCTTATCTGATTTCCCCATCCGACGTCGGCCTTGCTCTGTTCCACTTTCGACGCTTTTGCGCAGCGTTCCTGCAGTTCGAGCTCATAGAGCTTTGCCTTCAATTGCTTCAACGCGGTTGCCTTGTTCTTGTGTTGCGAGCGGTCATTCTGGCACTGCACGACGATGTTTGATGGCAGGTGCGTGATCCGCACCGCGGATTCTGTGCGATTCACGTGCTGGCCGCCAGCGCCGCTTGCACGATAGACATCGATCCGGAGATCGGAGGGATCGATATCGATATCGATCTCGTCGTCTAGCTCGGGTGACACGAAGACGGAGGCAAACGAAGTATGGCGGCGATTGCCGGAGTCAAATGGAGATTTGCGGACCAGCCGGTGCACGCCTGTCTCGGTTCTTAGCCAGCCGTAGGCGTAATCGCCGACGACGTGTACGGTTGCGCTCTTGATGCCGGCGACTTCGCCGGCGGATGCCTCGATGATCTCCGTCTCGAAGCCATGCGACTCCGCCCAGCGCAGGTACATGCGGAGAATCATTTCGGCCCAGTCCTGGGCCTCGGTGCCGCCGGCACCCGACTGTATGTCGACGAACGCGTCGTGCTCATCCGTTTCACCCGAGAACATGCGGCGAAATTCGAGGTCGGTGACCTGCTGCTCGAGGTTCTCGAGATCCGCATCGACCTCTGCGGCCGTCGAGTCGTCATTCTCTTCTATTGCCAGACCGAGGAGTTCGTCCGCGTCGCTGAGACCGGCCGACAGCTCATCGAGTGCGACAATTACTTTCTCGAGTTGCACGCGTTCCCTGCCAAGCGCCTGCGCACGTTCGGGCTCATTCCAGATGGAAGAATCCTCGAGTTCGCGAAGGACCTCCGTCAGGCGTTCGGACTTGGCCTCGTAGTCAAAGATACCCCCTTAACGCCGTCGCACGTTCCGACAGGTCGGTAATCTTTAGCTTTATCTGGCCGGTTTCCATTCTGCTTCCGTTCGAGGCACGCGAAAACGCGGCATGTTAACACGGCGCTATTTGTTCCACGATCAGTTGTGGCGTCTCAACACCGCGGAATTCGTTGACTTCTAGACGATACGCCATCCTGACCGGGCCGCGCAGCGGCAGGCCCGCCTGATTGAATGCAATCGCGTCGATCACCGTGCTGCCCTCGGCAGGCTGAACCCGCATTTTCAGGTGGTGTTCGCCCACCACGCGCTGATCGACGACGGAGAAATCGCCGCTCCATATCGGCTCGGGAAATCCGGCGCCCCATGGCCCGGACTCGCGCAGCAATCTCGCAAATTGCAGATTCATCGCATCCGCCGGCAGCGTGCCGTCGGTCAACAAGGCGCCGCTGAAATCGGCCGCAGGATAAAGCCGCTTTAACTGACGGCTTGCACATTTTTCAAACTCCTGAAAATTCTCCGGCGGGAGATTCAAGCCCGCCGCCATCGCGTGGCCGCCGAACTTCGATATCAGGCCGGGGTTTGTGGTCGAAACAGATTGCAGCAGGTCGCGTATGTGCACGCCGGGGACCGAGCGGGCGGACCCCTTCAGTTCGCCGCCGTCGTCACGTGCAAATGCGATGACGGGGCGGTGACAGCGTTCTCGCACCCGCGAAGCGATCAACCCGACGACGCCCTGGTGCCAGGATTCATCATAGATGGACACGCAGGCAGGGAGATTGCGATCGTCCATGGCGTCGACATAGGCGAATGCCTGGTCCCGCATTTTCGTTTCGATGTGGCGGCGTTCGCGGTTGATCCGGTCCAGGGTCATCGCATACCGAGCGGCCACGGCGAAATCGTCCGCCAACAGACATTCGATGCCGACTGACATGTCCTCGAGTCGCCCGGCGGCATTCAGTCGCGGCCCGACGACGAATCCCAGGTCCGAACTGACCGTGCGTTCGATCGCCCGGCCGGATTGCCGAATCAGCGCCTGGATACCCGGTACCGCCTGGCCGGCCCGTATGCGCTGCAGACCCTGCCGGACGAGAATGCGGTTGTTGTAATCCAGCGTCACGACATCGGCTACGGTGCCCAGGGCCACGAGATCCAGGTAGGCCGCCGGAATCCTGGCGGCATCGGCGACGCCCTCGGACTCGAGCGCCCGTCCCAGTGCGGCCATGAGGTAGAACGCCACGCCGACGCCGGCCAGGTGACGACTCGGGAAGTCGCTGCCCGAGAGGTTGGGATTGACCATCGCCTTCGCGGCAGGCAACACGCCGCCCGGCAGGTGGTGGTCGGTGATCAGTACCGGGATGCCCAGACGCTCGGCTTCTGCGACACCCGCAATGCTGGAAACACCATTATCGACGGTGATCAGCAAAGCCGGGGACCGTCCGGCGGCAACGCGGACTATTTCCGGTGTCAGCCCGTAGCCGAATTCGAATCGATTCGGTACCAGATAATCGACGTTCGCAAAGGCAAATCCGCGAAGGCAACGCAGAACGAGAGCGGTTGACGTTGCACCGTCGGCGTCGAAATCACCGATCACGATCACCCGCCTGTCGCGATATTCGAGGAGCAGTTCGACCGCTCCGGACACACCGCTCAGCGAGCTGACCGGTGCGAGTTTTCCGAGACTGTGGTCCAGCTCCTCCGGTCCGGCGATGCCTCGCGCCGCGTAGACGCGAGCGAGCACGGGATCGACATCGTCGAACGCATCGAGCACAGACCTTTCGGGCAGGCGTCTTGTCTTAAGCGGCCGGTACGGGTTCATCAACGCTCATTTATAACAGCTCGCAAGTTCGACGCCAGAGGCGAAACGCATCGAATCGGCCAAATCTGGCCGTCAGGCCGTCGCGGAAGAGCAAAACCAGCCGGTGCAGGCGACCGGCTCTCAACAGGTCGCGAAGTTCCGCAAGGCAAGCTGTCAACAGGTCCTCGCCCTGATCGGGTACGGGCGTCACAGCAACGAAATCCTTGACTGCTAGGTCGAGGCACTTGCTGAAACTGCCCGGCCATGGACTGATTAATGCCGTGCGGCTCTCCCAGTAACCCGTAAACAGCGGATCGTCGCCAAACAACGGCGGTAACGGCTCAACAGTCTTGTCTGGCGCCATTCCCCCGCCCCAGAACCAGATCGAATTAACCGGCATCAGGCCGTGCTCCTCGCGTCGAAGGTTGACCTCGTGATCGTGCAGGCACATCTGGATCTCACCCGACAGCCTGTGATAATCCGCCGCTGACTCGCCTGACGGCATGAATTCGTCCGGCGCCATACCGTCGATAGCAGAGGCCGACAGGGACGCCGTCGCTATCTCCCGATCGCTGCGGAGATAGCCGTGCTCACCGACACGCGCTAGCGCATAGGCTGTATCCCCGCCCAGCGACTCGTGTAGATGGTCGAATATGGCACGCAAATCGGCTATTGGCGACTGCTCGCCGACGAGCGCATGCAGGCGGAGGTGATCGGATCTTGCTTCCAGATGTACGGGGTCCGCGCTTGCTAACCACACATTTGGGCGATCGCCCGTTTGGCCCCACAGCCTGAGCGCCGCCAGCCCCTCCGCTAGCCGTGACAGTCCGGCGGCCGACAGCACTCTTTCAAATATTTCCCGAGGAGCGTCGGACAGAGCAAGCTTCGATCGGGACAGCCACCGACGTTCTCTCGCGTGCTCGACTCGGCCGCCCATGACTGCCGGCAAGACCACGATGGCCTCTCTCTTGTTGCTGTCAGCCGCCAAAACGCCTGAACCTTTTGTATGATGACGGATTGGAGCGAAACATACCGTATCGGAATACGCTTTGAAATTGACACGGGATCGGATTTCCAAGGTCACGATTCGCCATTTCGAACCGGGAGTGATCAAGGTGGGTGACCGGCTCCTGCGTCGGGACCTTGCGCTGACCACCGACGAGGTCATTGACGATTGGCCCGCTACCGTGATCGAGCAACTGACCGAGGACGATTTCGAGCCCTTGTTCACGTCGGAGCCCGAGCTGATCCTGCTCGGCACGGGCCGGCAGCCCGTATTTCCGCCACGTGACCTCGTCTTCGCACTGGCCCGGCGCGGTATCGGGCTCGAGGCAATGGATACCGCCGCCGCTTGCCGGACCTTTAATATTCTCGTCAGCGATGGCCGCCGGGTCGCCGCAGTCTTGATTGTCAAAGACTGAAGAAAGGGTTAAAGAGACGGTCCGAGTAAGCGGGGACGGACCCCAAGGGGTCCATCCCTGTCAGTCCAGCATCGAGTCTCCGAAAATGCCGTGGCTCTCCATCATGCTGCGCAGGTTTCTGAGGGCATCCAGCTGAATCTGTCGGACCCGCTCCCGCGTCACGCCAATCTCTTCGCCGATCTGCTCGAGCGTCCGCCGACGATATCCGTGCAGGCCGAAGCGCCTCTCGACGACGGCCCGCTGCTTGTCGCTGAGCTTGAACACCCAGGTGTCGAGGATCGCATTCACCCGTTCCTGTTGTGCGCACTGCGCGGGCTCGGCGTCATGCCTTGCCGGCAAAGCATCCAGGGGCGTGCGCTCATCGTCGGATGAGCTCGAGCAAATCGTGACCCGCTCGTGCAGCGCAAGCAGCCTCTCGACATCGGCAACCTCCATGCCCAGGTATCCGGCAATGTCTGCCGGCGTCGGATTGTCGTCCTGCATCTGCCTGAGGGTCCGGGATGCCCGAATGCAGGCATTGATCTCCTTGATGACGTGAATAGGCAGGCGAACCGTGCGCGATTGGTTCATGATCGCGCGTTCGATGGTCTGACGAATCCACCAGGTGGCATAAGTCGAAAACCGGAATCCGCGTTCGGGATCGAACTTCTTGACCGCGTGAATGAGTCCGAGATTGCCTTCCTCGATGAGATCCAGCAGTGGCAGACCGCGATTGAGGTAGCGGCGTGCAATTCTCACAACCAGGCGCAGGTTGCTTTCGATCATGCGATGGCGGGCCGACTCATCGCCTTGTCGGATTCGGCGCGCGAATTTGACCTCCTCGGATGCCGTCAGCAGCGGCGACACGCCAATCTCATTCAGGTAGATGCGGGTGGGATCGATGCCGCAATTCAGACCGGGCTCTGGCCGACGTCCGGTCGATCCACTGGAAATCTCGCCCATAGTACAGCCCCTCGCCAGTTCGGGAGTGCACCACGCGTACATCAAGTGACGATCAAGTCGAATTATCTCGCAGGCAGATACTGTCGCGGGTTAACCGGCTTGCCATTGCGCCTGATTTCAAAATGCAGTCGCGGCTTTCCTCCCGGCCCCTCACCCATTGTCGCTATTCGTTGACCTTTTGTTATTGCCTGGCCCTCGGTGACCAGCAGCGACGCGTTGTGCCCGTAAGCACTCAGGTAGGTGTCGTTGTGCTTGACGATGATAAGCTCTCCGTAACCAATTAGTCCACTGCCCGAGTAGACGACCGTCCCGGATGCTGCGGCCCGGATCGGTTGACCTGCAGACCCGCCGATCAGGATACCGGTGCCGGTACCCGGACGCCCGCCGAATTCGACCATGACCCGGCCTTTTACCGGCCATCTCCAGGGCGGCGCGGGCTGTGTCGGTATCGGCGGCAGCGGACGGCTGCCGGCGCGCTGGGCGCTCGACGCGGCCGATGCGCGGCGTTCGCCCGACGGCGGCGTCAGCCGTATCACCTGCCCCGGATAAATCAACGAGCCGTCGCCAAGCCTGTTCCAGCGTGCAAGGTCGCGATGGTCCTCGCCATAGCGCCAGGCGATCGTGAATAGCGTCTCGCCGGAGCGAACGACGTGCTGCTCCGTCGGCGTGTGATCCCAGCGGGTCCTGGGCCCGCAGGCTGCGATGAGGACAAGCACGGCTATCGCCAGGAAATCATGGGGCCTTAGCATTAGCGCGTTATTCCGTCTGAACGATGATGACACCGACAATTACAGCCAGTAAGACAACCGCCCAACCGATACGCTCCACGTATTTCGGCAGCGTATCGGCCATGCGCTGCCCGCCGGCGACGATAAAACCGGCAACCAGGAAAAACCGGGCGCCGCGCCCGATCAGCGAAGCAATGACAAAACCCGGCAAATTGAGCATGGCGGCCCCGGCCGAGATCGTGAATATCTTGTACGGGATCGGCGAGAAGCCGGCGACGAATACGGCCGCCACGCCCCAGTCGTCGAACCATTGCCGGCCCCTCAGGTAGGCCGGCCAGAAATCCATGCGATGCAGCCAGGGCTCGATCGCCTCCAGCAGAAAGTACCCGAGGGCATATCCCGCGATCCCGCCGGCCAGCGATGCGACGGTGGTGACGGTGGCGAACCGCCAGGCGCGTGAACGGTCTGCGAGACACATGGGTGCCAGCATGACGTCCGGCGGCACCGGGAAAAACGATGACTCGGCGAAGCTCAATGCGCCCAGGTAGCGCTCCGCATGACGGTGACCTGCCCAGGACAACACACGATCGTATAGGGGTCCGAAGAAGCGCAAGGCTAGCCGGCCACGAACTTATTACTGGTCTTAAGAATATATTGCATACAGTTGTTTTCTAATTATTTTCCGTGGACAAGCGGAACGAAACTCACGAGCCCGAGCGAAACCTGCTCGTAGTGCTCGTGCTCCTCGATCACCTTGACCAACTCCTGCCTGCCGGGCGGTCCGACCGGGATGACCATACAGCCGCCGGGCGCCAGCTGCCCGAGCAGTTTGCCGGGAGTTCGGCCGGCGCAGCCGCGACCAAGATGCCGTCATAAGGGGCGTATTTGGGCCAACCCTCCCAGCCGTCACCGAGCCGATAGTGGACGTTGTAGATATCGAGCTGTCGCAGCCGCTGCTTGGTCTTGCGCAAGAGTTCCGGAATTCGCTCGACGGTATGAATCTCCTCGACGAGTGGCGCGAGCACGGCCGTCTGGTAGCCGCAGCCGGTGCCTATCTCGAGCACGCGCATGTTCTCGCCCGCCTCGACCAGCGCCTCGGTCATCTTGGCAACGACATAGGGTTGACTGATGGTCTGCCCCAGCCCTATCGGCAGGGCCGTATCTTCATAGGCGCGGCTTGCCAGCGCCTCGTCTACAAACAGATGACGCGGCACATTACGGATCTGCTCGAGGACTTCGGTCGATCGAATTCCGGAGTCCCGGAGACGCCGTACGAGCCGGTCACGCGTGCGCGCCGATGTCATTCCAATACCCCGGATGTCATCCTTCTGAGCCATCATGTGCCGAGCCACGCACCGACATCCGGCAACACCTCGTGCCAGGTCAGGTCCACCTTAAGCGGGGTGACGGACACGGCACCCTGCTCTATGGCATAAAAATCGGTTCCGGGACCGGCGTCTTGGCCCGGCCCGGGCGGACCGATCCAGTAAATCGTCCGCGATTGCGGATCTCTGGTCTTGATCAACGGCTCGGACCGATGCCTGAATCCGAGCCTGGTAGCATGCACGCCGGTCAGGTCCTCGTGGGGCCGGTCCGGTACGTTGACGTTCAAAATGACGTCCTTGGGCAGCGGCTTCTTCAAAAGACGCCGCACCAGGTCGCGGGCGACCGTCGCGGCGGACACGAACTGGCCGCCCTGGTGCCCCACGAGCGACACGGCAATCGCGGGGCAGCCGAGGAACCGTCCTTCCATCGCGGCCGCAACGGTACCGGAGTACATGACGTCGTCGCCCAGGTTTGCGCCATGATTGACGCCCGCGACCATCAGGTCCGGCTTGAAATCCAGAATGCCGGACAGGGCGAGGTGCACGCAATCCGACGGGGTACCGTTGACGAAATACCGGCCGTCTTCCACTTCGTGGATTCGCAGCGGCGACGTGAGGGTCAGGGAGTTGCTGGCTGCGCTGTAATTCCGGTCAGGTGCGACGACGACGACTTCTGCGATCTCGGTCAGCGCATCTGCAAGCCTATTAATCCCGCTGGCGAGATAGCCGTCGTCGTTGCTGACCAGAATTCTCACACGCGGACCCGAAATATTGGTTGGATAAGCCGCGCTCACTATACTTAAAGTTCCCTTGCCGCCATAGCGTTGAAAATACGGAGATTCCGCCCATGGACAAGGACGATGATGCGAGTCTGTTTCGCCGCCTCATGTCGGATGCGAGACCGCTGAATCACGACGCGGCTCCGCCGCCGAAAAACCGGCCCCGTGCAAGAGCCAGGTTCAGGCGCAGCGATGAACGGCAAGTCCTGCGCGAAAGTCTCGAGTCCGATGCCGAGTCGATCGAATTCGCAAGCGGACAAAACCTGTCTTTCAAGCGCCCGCAGGTCAGCCGCCGCAGTTTTCGCCGGCTCGCGCGCGGCAATTTCAGTGTCCAGTCCGAGATCGATCTTCACGGACTGACTGCCGTCGAGGCAAAGACCGCCCTCGCCGGGTTCATCGAAGACAGCATCGAGCGCGGTCACCTCTGCGTCCGTGTCGTTCACGGCAAGGGACTGGGCTCGGGCGGCAGGGTACCGATCCTGAAGCGCAAAGTCGACAAGTGGCTCAGACAATGGGACAAAGTCCTGGCGTTCGTATCGGCCCGCCAGGTCGACGGCGGTACCGGCGCCGCCTACGTTCTGCTGAAGAGGCACTAATCAAACTTACACGGTGCCGGGCACCGACTAATTTGACTATTGAGACTGCGCGTACAGGGTGCCGGGCACCTTTCTAATAAGCGGCGATTTCCCTGAGCACCGCAGTCGCGAATCCACCGCGCGCAAGATAGAAATTCAGGACCAGCGAATCGCCCCGCCGGTCCCAGCTGAGCGTCCGGACGGCCAGCCTCAGTGACCGTCTACCCATCTTGAGTCCGGCTTCCTCGACTCCCCGCGCCAAATCGGGGTAGGAGGTAACCACCGATTGTTCGAGGTCGGCTGTTTCGCCACCTGATTGCAGTTGGCCGGCACCCCACATCGCGCCGCTCGGGTGAATATCGAGCGAATCAATTCGTCGGCGAAGCTCATCATCTACCTGCTCGACATTGAATATGCTGGCGCTGCCATCCAGGCTCGCGCAATCGCCCGGCAAAAGTAAATTCCAGTTCGCGGCTGAAACCCGTTCTTCGAGGATTCGGTTGAAGAGAAACGAACGTGCGGCAGACAGGGCGATGCTCCTCCTGGCGCGCGACAGGCGTTTTCCCGAGAACAGATCCCGCGCGAGCTCGAGATTTGCGCCGTCATGCCCGAAACGCTGTTCGCCGAAGTAATTCGGCACACCCGAATCGCGTACGGTGGCGAGCCGTTCTTCGATCCTTTTGTCCATTACGGTTGCGTTTCTGAGCGCAACGCGAAAACGGTTTCCTGCATGAGTACCACGGCGGAGCTTGCGGCCGTGTCGCTCTGTTTGGATGATGCGCACGCCTGCGATGTCCAGCTTCGACCAGTCCGCAGGATTACGCCGTGGGCGACTGACACTGAACCATTGAGTGGTAACGGCGTGGCGGTCCTTCATCCCCGCATATCCGACGCCGGATGCAGCGATGCCGGCGAATTCTGCCAGCCCGCGCGCTACCCAGGTCGTGTTGGCGCCGACCTTTTCGATCTGCAGGTAGTCGTGTTCGCCATCGCCTGACAGGGCAAAACCAAGTTGCTCCTCAACCTGAAAGTCGGTGTGTTGATTCCTGAGTTCTCCGGATACGACGGGTTCGCCGTAGGCGCGCCACCAATCCGGAAGCTCGGTCACTCGGGCTTTGGCGCGTTATCGGCCGGTACAACCTGGTAGAAAGTCTCCTGGCGCCCGATCATCCCCAGGTCCGTCCGTGCCCTCTCTTCCGCCGCCTCGCGCCCGTTCTTGAGATTGAGGACTTCCGCCTCGAGAGCCAGGTTTCTCTCCTTGAGCATCTGATTCTGCTTGAGCTGCGATGCCACGGCCTGGCGGAGCTCGCGGGTTTTGCGATATCCGTCATCGTACAGCCACAACCTCGCCTGCATCAGGAGCCCGAGAATTGCCAATGCCGACAGAATGAAGCGCCTGCTTCGCAAGGGTGTCCCCAATACCAGTGTCGTCAGGGCGCGTCGACCGAGAATGCCTCACGTCCGGCATATCGGGCATCAGCACCCAATTGCTCTTCGATGCGCAACAGCTGGTTGTACTTGGCCACGCGGTCGGACCGTGACAGTGACCCCGTCTTGATCTGGGTCGCCTCTGTCCCGACGGCTATGTCCGCGATCGTGCTGTCCGAGGTCTCCCCCGACCGGTGCGAGATAACCGCCGAATAGCCGGCGCCGACTGCCATAGTAATCGCATCAAGGGTTTCCGATAAGGTACCGATTTGGTTAGGTTTTATCAATACAGAATTTGCGACATTTTGCTCGATCCCGCGAGCCAGGAGCTTGGTGTTGGTGACGAACAGGTCATCACCGACCAGCTGCACCCGCGAGCCCAGCCTTTTCGTGAGCCGGCCCCAGCCGTCCCAGTCACGTTCGTCCATGCCGTCCTCGATGCTGATGATCGGGTAGCCATCGACGAGTTCGGAAAGGTATTCGCAAAAGCCCTCGGCGTCGAAGTCCCGCGCTTCGGATTCGAGCCGGTAGCGGCCATCCGCATGGAATTCCGAGCTCGCAATATCGAGCCCCAGCAGGATGTCGGTCCCGGTCTTGAATCCCGCGCAGTCGATCGCCTCGACGATGGTGTCCAGCGCCGCCCGGTTTGACGGCAGGTCAGGTGCGAAACCGCCTTCATCCCCGACGGTCGTGTTCAGTTTCATTCCCCGCAAGACGCCCTTGAGCGAATGAAAGATCTCGGCGCCGAACCTGAGCGCCTCCGAGAAACTGCGCGCGCCGACAGGCAGAATCATGAATTCCTGAATATCGACGCTGTTGTCGGCATGCGCCCCGCCATTGATGATGTTCATCATCGGTACGGGCATCGTCGTACTGTCGCCGAGATGTCGGAACAGCGATTTGCCCTTCGACTGAGCCTCGGCTTTCGCAACGGCGAGCGATACCGCGAGCAGCGCATTAGCGCCGAGCCTGCTCTTGTTCTCGCTCCCGTCGAGTTCGATTATCCGCATGTCCAGCGCCCGCTGATCGTCGAACGATTCAGCAAGCACGGTATCTCTGATGACGCCGTTGACGTTGGCAACCGCATTCTGAACGCCACGGCCCAGGTACCTCGACCTGTCGCCGTCACGAAGCTCGACCGCTTCGCGTGTGCCAGTCGATGCGCCTGACGGCACACCGGCACGACCCATGCTTCCGTCTTCAAGACGGACATCGGCCTCGACGGTCGGGTTGCCGCGGGAATCCAGGATCTCCCGTCCCCGAATGTCTGCAATTGTGATCATCGGGTGCCGAGTCCGTGCTCTTCCTCGGCAAATCCGCCCGGTTTGACCTGGTTGTCGATGGCCTTCAGGGTTTCCAGCAGATCACGCATCTTTGCGAGTGGCCAGGCATTCGGCCCATCACTCAACGCTTCGGCGGGATTCGGGTGTGTTTCCATGAACAAGCCGGCTACGCCGGCCGCCGTGGCGGATCTCGCAAGGACCGGGATAAACTCGCGTTGACCGCCCGAGGCGCTGCCCTTGCCGCCGGGCAACTGCACCGAATGTGTGGCGTCGAACACGACGGGGCAACCGGTCCCGCGAAGTATCGCGAGACTGCGCATATCGGAAACCAGATTGTTGTAGCCGAACGAGAATCCGCGTTCGCAAACCAGGATGCTGTCATTGCCAGTGGACTTCGCCTTGTCGACCACATTCTGCATTTCCCAGGGTGACAGAAACTGTCCCTTCTTTATATTGACGGGCTTCCCCTGACCGGCGGCATTCAAAATGAAATTGGTTTGCCGGCACAGGAATGCCGGCGTTTGAAGCACGTCGACCACCGATGCAACTTCCGCCATCGGCGTATCTTCGTGAACATCGGTCAGCAGGGGTACATCGAGCTGTTTCTTGACCTCGCTCAGAATTCGAAGGCCCTCCTCTATGCCCGGGCCGCGATAGCCGTTCTTTGAGCTTCGATTGGCCTTGTCGAAGGATGACTTGTAAATGAACGGGATTTGCAGGTCGCTGCAGGTTTCCTTGAGGTTACCGGCCGTCTCGATCGCCATCGCCTCGCTCTCGACGACGCAGGTCCCCGCAATCAGGAAAAACGGTTTATCTGCGCCTGCCTCGAACCCGCATAGTTTCATGCCTGGGCAACCTTGGGTATCTCGCCGCTGTGATACTGCCGCGTGGCAAGGATAAATCCGGTAAACAACGGATGGCCGTCACGCGGGTTCGACGTAAACTCGGGGTGGAACTGGCTTGCGACAAACCACGGGTGATCGGGTATCTCGATCATCTCGACAAGGTCGTCTACCGACAGACCGGAAAACCTGATGCCTGATTTCTCGAGCGCGTCGCGGTAGTTATTATTGACTTCGTAACGATGCCGGTGCCGCTCGTAGATCTGCGTCCTGCCGTAAACCGATGCCACCAGCGTCCCCTCTTCGAGATTGACCCGCTGCGCACCGAGACGCATCGTACCGCCGAGGTCCGAATCTTCGCTGCGCCGCTCGCGCTCGCCGGCGTCGGTTTGCCACTCCGTGATCAGCGCCACGACAGGATGCGGCGTGCCACGGACGAATTCCGTACTGTGTGCGCCTTCGAGACCTGCAAGATCTCGCGCCACCTCGATGATGGCTACCTGCATGCCGAGACAAATGCCCAGATAGGGCACGTTGTTTTCCCTGGCATATCGGACCGCGGCAACCTTTCCGTCTATGCCCCGGTCGCCGAAACCACCGGGGACGACGATGCCGTCCATGCGGTACAGGCACTCGATCCCTTTTGCCTCGATGTCCTGCGATTCGATATAGTGAATGTTGACGCGGGTGCCCGTATGTATGCCGCCGTGCAGCAAGGCTTCTGACAGGGATATATAAGAATCCCGCAGATCCACGTATTTACCGACCATGGCGACGTCGACTTCGCTGTGCGGATTCTGCTTTGCGATGACCACGGCATCCCATTCGCTGAGGTCAGCCGGCCGGAGATCGAGTCCCAGTTGCGCCGTGACGATTTCATCCAGCCCCTGGTCCTTCATCATCGCCGGTATCTTGTAGAGATCCTCGACATCATATGCCGATATGACCGCCGCGGCCTGTACGTTGGTGAAAAGCGCGATCTTTTTGCGATGCTCGGATGGCAGTACCTGCTCGGAACGGCAGACCAGGATATCGGGCTGGATGCCGATGGAGCGCAGCTCCTTGACGGAGTGCTGGGTTGGCTTGGTCTTTATCTCCGATGAAGTGGCGATGTACGGCACCAGCGTCAAATGCACGTAAACGACCCGATCGTGACCGAGCTCCACGCCCATTTGCCGGATCGCCTCCAGGAAAGGCAGCGACTCGATATCGCCGACAGTGCCGCCGATCTCGACCAGGCAGATATCGGCGTCTCCGGCGCCCTTTCTGACGCTGTTCTTGATCTCGTCGGTGATGTGCGGGATAACCTGCACCGTGGCGCCGAGATAATCGCCTCGGCGCTCTTTGGCAATGACGCTTTCGTAGATCCGACCCGTCGTGAAATTGCTGTCTCGTCCTGTTGTGGTCCGGACGAATCGCTCGTAGTGACCGAGGTCCAGGTCCGCCTCGGTGCCGTCTTCGGTGACGAATACCTCGCCATGCTGGAACGGACTCATCGTGCCGGGATCGACATTCAGGTACGGATCCAGCTTGATCATACTGATCGACAGGCCTCGCGACTCCAGAATCGCGCCGAGGCAGGCCGAAGTAATGCCTTTTCCCAAGGAGGACACCACGCCGCCGGTGATGAATACGTACGATGTCATTGACGACCCCTGTACTTGAAGCGGCGGGAAATAACAAAGGGTCGGAATAAAAACACGGAATCGGACGAGGCCAGCTCGTGCTTTTCTTCCAACCCTTGAAAAACCACAGGCGCAGAACTGCGGATCCTATGTCCCGTCGCTGGATGAAAGACGGTATTACAAGTTAACAGATCGCTTCATCTTTAACAATCATAATGCCGTGAGCCACGTGAATATTGATACCTCATACGGGCATTATGTCACCGCCCTTTCCAATGGCCGGGCTTACGCTTGCCAAGAGCCATATCCAGTCTCCTGATTGATTTCGACGGGACGCTCGCATGGGTGCCGGGTCAATGCAGGGGCGGACGATTACGCCAATGCACGCCGTAACCGTCGGCGTGACTCGCGCTTGCGGCTATCCAGAGGTCACCTACAGCGACCAGCCGGTCGCCCGAATACAGTAATGGAATCTGCTCCCGCATCCATGGAACCACGCCGTCTTCTTGAAGTAGCTTCTTTAGTTTATGCGTGTTTTGTCGGCCCGCCGGGCAGAATTCCTCCCCACCTCGCCGATACCTCAAGCTCAGACCTCGTTTGGCAGTCTTACTGTCGATTCCACCCACGACGCCGGCTTCAAGACGCATTTGGCCTCTGCCCTTTCCCAAATCCAGCCAGCGACCTTCTGCCGTCAACTCTGTCGTCGGTAGCGCGTCCCCGGCAACCGTCTCAGCGAGCAGATAAAGTTTGCCGCGGTATCGCCTGACTTCGGCGCCGGGCCAGCTGACAAGTGGCTGCGCATCCTCCCTCGCCGGGATCAGTTCGTTCGTGATCTGGCCAAGGCGTGTCGCCGGCGGCAGCGACAGCCCACACTTTCTCGCGGCGTGGCGTAGCAGGTTACGCTGCCGCTTTTCCGACAGGGTCTTCAAGCCGTCGATGTCCAGCCTGTCGGGCGTGTCGCCTGTCACGACGTTGGCCAGATCGATCTCTGCCAGGTCGTTTAACAGCTTGCTGGCTTCACCCGCGAGTTCAGCACTCTTACCGAGTCGCTGGCCAACGCCCGGCCATCGTTGCTCGAGCGCCGGCAGAATTTTCCGGCGCAGGAAATTGCGATCGAAGCGAGTATCGATATTCGAAGGATCGTCGATCCAGTGCAGGCCCTGTTGCTCCGCATAGGCTTTCAGGTCGCTGCCGCTGACACCGAGTAACGGTCGCACGAGCATGCCGCGGGCGAAACGCTGCGCCGTGCCGATCCCCGCGAGTCCGGCGAGGCCGCTGCCTCGCATCAGATTCAACAGCAAGGTCTCTGACTGATCGTCTTCGTGATGCGCACTGAGGACCCAGTCGCCGTCTTCGACAAGTTCGCGAAGTGCATCGTAACGTACTCGTCTCGCGGCCGCCTCGAGGCCAAGACCGGAATCATCGCCGACATGCACCTCATCGCAGATGAACTCCACGTCGAGTTCGGCTGCGACATGCCTGCAATGTTCGGCCCAGTCGGCCGCGTTTTCATGCAAGCCGTGATTGATGTGGATCGCAACGACAGGCTTTCGATGACGGTCTGCACTCGATACCAGTGCATGCAGGAGAGCGGTTGAATCGACGCCACCACTGTACGCAACCAGAAAACGCTTCGGCGCGGCGCCCGCATGTACAAGTTCTGCAAGGCGCGATAACAAGACTTCGGAATTAAAGGTCACTCGAACGATCGCCCGTCTGGACGGGCCCCTGCTATTCCTTGAACTGGCCGAAGCCGGCCAGGCGGCGCTGGCGCTGTTCGAGTAACTGATCCATATCGAGACGATCGAGTTCGTCGAGGTGCTTCAGCAATGCATTGCGAATCACTTCCGCGGCCGCTGCCGGGTCACGGTGCGCCGCGCCCAGCGGCTCCGGTAATACCTCATCGACCAATCCGAATTCGTTGAGACTGTTGGCGGTGATTCGCATCGCCTCGGCCGCTTCTTCGGCTTTCTCCGCACTCTTCCACAGAATCGAGGCGCATCCTTCCGGCGAGATTACGGAATAGACGGCATACTGCAACATCAACAGGCGATCGCTAACGCCGATTGCCAGTGCGCCGCCCGATCCCCCTTCGCCGATGACGACGCTGACGATCGGCGTACGCAGGCCCGCCATCAGATAAAGGCTGTGCGCAATCGCTTCCGATTGCCCGCGCTCTTCGGCTCCGACGCCCGGGTACGCGCCGGGCGTATCGATCAATGTCACGATCGGCATCGAAAACTTCTCTGCCATCTTCATCATGCGTTGCGCCTTGCGGTAGCCCTCCGGTTTGGGCATGCCGTAGTTGCGACGCACGCGTTCCTTGGTATCACGGCCTTTCTGGTGCCCGATGAACATCACAGGCCGGCCATCCAGTCTGCCGATGCCGCTGATGATCGCGGGATCGTCGGCGTACATACGGTCGCCATGCAGCTCCTGAAAGTCGGGCGCCAGATGTTCGAGGTAGTCGGTGGTGTAGGGCCGCATCGGGTGACGGGCGATCTGTGCAATTTGCCAGGCGCTGAGTCTGGAGAAAATGCTCTTGGTCAGCGCCTCGCGCTTGCCCTTGAGCCTCGCGACCTCTTCGTTGATATTGATTTCCGTATCATCACCAACGAAGCGAAGCTCATCGATCTTGGCTTCGAGTTCTGCAATGGGCTGTTCGAAATCCAGGAACTTTAGGTCCATAAACTCTTGTTTTTGCGGGCAAGGATTGACGACTCTACATCATTTCCCGGCCCGGTGCGTAGAGCAACCTGACACTATTCCGGCCCAGTAAATCCGTCAGTTTGTCGCGCAATTCGCGGCTGGGGCGCACCGTCCACTCGGGTCCCAGATCGATGCGGGCGGCCGCGTCTCTCCCGGTGTATTGCACTGCGACGTCGCAATTACCCTCCCGGTACGGCAGCAACACATCGTGCAAGCGAATCAACAGCCGCTCTCCCTGCCCATTCGGTGCCAGGCTCAGGATCATGCTCTTCGCCTGATTCTCGATTAGCCGATCGATATGGGTCACGTTGCTGGCACTCAGACGCCAGGCCGAGACGAATTCGTCATACCGCAGGGTGCCGTTGACAACGACGATTTCATCCTTCGTCAACAGGTGTCGGAATTCCTGATACGTCTCCATAAAGAAACTCGCTTCCAGGCGACCCGTGTCGTCATCCAGAATCACGGTAACGCGATTGCCTCTCTTGCGAACTTCCATAATAAGCCCGGCAACCGTGATATCGCGGCCGGCGTGCCGCGCCCGCTCTCCATTCGCCGATTGCGGCGCCGGTTCCGAGCTGATCTCCCGTAACCCGCCATCGGCGAAATACAGTGCGTCTTTTCGTACCGCATCGAATGGATGGCCGGTCAGGTAAAGGCCCAGTGACTCCTTCTCGTTTCTGAGTCGTTCGCTGTCGTTCCATTCGGCAGATTCGCCGTCGGGCGAGCGCCTCGTTTCGAATTCCGGTTGCTCGATCCCGAACATGTCGTTTTGACCGGCCGCGCGGGCCCGCGCTTGCTGGTCGGCACATTTCAGTGACTCCGGCAGCGCCTGCATCAGGCCGCGGCGCGTCCGGCCGAAACCGTCCATCGCGCCCGATTTGATCATTGCCTCGATTGCCCTGCGATTGAGTTTTTCGGCGTCGACCCGGCGGCAGAAATCGTCCAGGCTCTCGAATTCGCCGTTGCTTGCTCGCTCGTCGACGATCGATTCTACGACGTTGCGGCCAACGCCCTTGATTGCACCCAGGCCATACAGGATAGTCCGTTCGCCGGCGACGTCGAATTGATAACCGGACTTGTTGATGTCCGGCGCTCTTAGCGCAAGTCCGATACGCCTGCAGTCGTCCTTGATCATGACCAGTCGGTCGGTGTTGTCCAGATCTGCGCTCATCGCGGCCGCCGTGAACGCCGCGGGATTATGCGCTTTGAGGTATGCGGTCTGATACGCCAATAATGCGTAAGCTGCCGAATGTGACTTGTTGAATCCGTATCCGGCAAACTTTTCCATCAAGTCGAAGATCCGCGTCGCCGTAAAGTCCGCCACGCCGCGCTTTACCGCGCCGTTGACAAATACTTCCCGCTGTTTCGCCATTTCCTCGGGCTTTTTCTTGCCCATCGCCCGGCGCAACAGGTCCGCGCCGCCGAGCGTGTAGCCGGCGAGTACCTGCGCGATCTGCATGACCTGCTCTTGATAGAGGATGACGCCGTAAGTTTCGCGAAGGACCGGCGTCAGGTCCGGGTGCAGGTAGTCGATATTCGTCTCGCTGGCGTCGTGTTTTCGCGCAATGAAGTCTTCAACCATGCCGGACTGCAACGGTCCGGGACGAAAAAGGGCGACCAGTGCAACCAGGTCATCAAAGTGATCGGGCTGCATGCGCTTGATGAGATCACGCATTCCCCGTGACTCGAGCTGGAACACTGCCGTCGTGCTGCTGGTCCTCAACATCTCGAAGGTCCTGGCATCCGTCAATGGAATGTTCTTGATGTCGAGGTGACGATCGGGGTCTTGCGCATTGACGATTCTCACCGCCCAATCGATGATGGTCAGCGTTTTCAGCCCCAGAAAGTCGAACTTGACGAGCCCGACCGCTTCCACATCGTCCTTGTCCAGCTGGGTAACGATATGTTCGCCGCCCTCTTCGCAATACAAAGATGTAAAGTCTGTCAGCTTGTCCGGTGCGATCACAACGCCACCCGCGTGTTTGCCGGCGTTCCTGACGAGACCTTCGAGAGACCTGGCCAGGTCGATGATCCCGCGAACCTCCTCGTCCTCCTCGTAAAGCGCGGCGAGATCTTGTTCCTGCTCCAGTGCCTTGTCGAGTGTCATTCCGAGCTCGAACGGCACCTGTTTCGCCACCCGATCGACGAACCCGTAGGGATGGCCGAGTACACGGCCGGCATCACGAATGACCGCTCGCGCCGCCATCGTTCCGTAAGTAATGATCTGGGACACGCGGTCGCGACCATACTTCCGCGAGACATAGTCGATTACGAGGTCCCGGCCGTCCATGCAAAAGTCGATGTCGAAGTCGGGCATCGATACACGTTCCGGATTCAGAAATCTCTCGAACAGCAGATCGTGTTCCAGCGGGTCGAGATCGGTGATACCCAAGACCCAGGCGACGAGTGAGCCGGCCCCGGAGCCGCGCCCGGGACCGACCGGGATCCGGTGGCCCTTTGCCCAGCGGATAAAGTCCGCGACGATCAGAAAATACCCGGCAAAACCCATGTCGCAGATGACATCCAGCTCGGCCGCCAGGCGCTCCCGGTACGGCGCCGCAACGCTGTCTTTCTCCTCTGCCGCTGTTTCCCACTTTTCGAATACCCGCCCCAGGGCCTTGTCGAGCCCCGCTTCCGACTCCGATCGCAGGTATTGCTCGGTGGACCGGCCCTCCGGTACCGGAAACGCGGGCAAATAACTCTGGCCGAGCCTGAGATCGAAGTTGCATCGTTTCGCGATCTCCCATGAGTTCCGAAGTGCTTCGGGTACGTCGTCGAACAGCGCCGCCATCTCCTCGCATGTCCTCAGGTACTGGTTTTCGCTGTAATGGCGTGGTCTGCCGGCGTCATTCAGCGTACGGCCGTCGTGAATGCAGACCCGCGCCTCATGCGCTTCGAAGTCGGCCGGCTCGAGAAATCGAACATCATTGGATGCGACGACCGGCACGCCCATGCTGCCGGCCAGGCGCAACGCGCCTTGTACGTACTCCTCCTCGCCGCGTCGCCCTGTTCGGGTGAGTTCCAGGTAGAAGCGATCGCCGAATACTTCGGTCCAGGAGGCCAATCGCTTTTCGGCAACATCATAATGATTGCTGACTAATGCCCGGCCGACGTCCCCGTGCATCGCACCGGACAGGGCGATGAGCCCCTCGCAACCATCCCTGGTGAACCAGTCGCGCTCCACCATCGGTACGCCGCGGTGCTGGCCCTCGAGAAAGGACCGCGTTACAAGCCCTGTAAGATGCCGGTACCCCTTTTTGTTCTGGCATAGCAAAACCAGGGTTGCCGGTCGATCGATGTCGTCATGATCCGCAAGTCTCAGGTCCACACCGATGATCGGTTTGACACCGTGTTGCAGCGCGGCCCGGCAGAACTTGACCATTCCGAACAGGTTGCTCTGATCCGTCAGCGCGACGGCCGGCATGCCCATCCCGGCGCATTGCCGCATGAGCGCAGGAATCCTGACCGTGCTGTCGACGATCGAGTACTCGGTGTGCAGATGCAGATGAATGAAGCGATGACTCATGGCGTACCGATAATTCTAAACGCATCGATCCCTGTCGGTCATCGAACGAGGGGGGTCGTCGAACAAAATGGGCGAAAACTCCGTCGATGCTGCTGGCACGGCCCGAAGCGCTCGATTCGCTCGCGGTGTGCCGCAGTGGCGTATCCCTTGTGCCGGGCGAAGCCGTAGTCCGGGTACATTTTGTCTATGTCGACCATGATCTGGTCACGGCAGACTTTTGCCACGATCGATGCCGCACTGATAGCCTGGTGTGTCGTGTCACCGCCGACGATCGCTTCACCTTCGATCCGGTCGGCGCCGAATATCAGCTTCGGCAGCCGGTTGCCGTCGACCTGAATGTAATGCGGCTCGATTCTCAGGCCCAGTATGGCGCGTCGCATCGCCAGGAATGTTGCCTCGAGGATATTCAGGCGGTCGATCTCGACCGGATCGGCCCAGGCGACCGACCAGCACAGCGACCGCCGTCGAATCTCTTCCGCGAGCGCCGACCGTAGTCTGGGGCTGAGCTTCTTCGAATCCTTTAGACCGGCGATCGGCGAGCGCAAATCCAGGATCACGGCTCCTGCGACGACCGGCCCGGCGAGCGGCCCCCGCCCTGCTTCATCGACGCCGGCAATCGTTCGCTTGGGAGTCATGCTCTGTCCACCAGTTCGAGTATCGCTTTGGCCGCCTGTTGCTGCGCGTCGCGGGCCAGTTCGGCACGCAGCGCGGCGAACTTGCGCTCTATTCTCGCGCGCCGCCTTCGATCATCCAGCAATTCGGAGACTGCCGCCGACAGCGCTTCCGGCGTCGCCTCGTCCTGCAGGAATTCCGGCACCATCGGCTCATCCGTCAGCAGGTTCGGCATGGCGAAGTGTTCCACCTTGACGAGCCTGAACCAGCGGTACAGGAGGTGTGTCAAGGGTGACACCTTGTACGCAGCGACCATCGGCCTGCCACAGAGCGCCGCCTGCAACGACGCCGTTCCGGAGGCAAGCAGGACGACATCGGCCGCCATGATCGCAGCCTCGGCCTTTCGATCGATCAGCCTGACTCGTTGTTCCACCCCGGCTTTTCTAATTTGTGTCTCGAAGACTTCGCGGAGTCCGGGAGTTACCATCGGCGAAACGAACTGAAGGTTCGGATATCGATCGACCAGTCGGGCACAGGCACCGGCAAACACGGGGCCGAGCCTCACGATTTCGTTGCTGCGACTTCCCGGCATGACAGCGACCACGTGCTCGGCGGTCAAACCCAGCTCGCTTTTCAACGCGTCGATGTCGGCGCCGGTGTCGATTCCGTCGGCCAAGGGATGACCGACGAACTTCGCCGCCACATCATGTTGCCGGTAGAATTTTTCCTCGAACGGGAATATGCACAGCACCAGGTCGGCCGCTTTCGCGACCTTGCGCACCCGACCCCGGCGCCAGGCCCATACCGTCGGGCTGACGTAGTGGACCGTGGTAATGCCCCGCCTTCGCAGTGCCTGTTCCAGGCCTAGATTGAAGTCCGGCGCATCAACGCCGACGAACACGTCCGGGGGATTCGCCGTCCAGCGATCGATCAACGATCGGCGAAGTCGCAGCAGCCGCGGCAGTACTCTTATGGGCTCCACGAGACCCATGACCGCGAGGGTCCCGGCGTCCTCCCAGACCTCGCAGCCGGCTTCACGCATGGCTTGCCCGGCGACACCTTCTGCAACTGATGCCGGATTCTGCGCCTTCAGCGCCCGGATGAGACCGGCACCCAGCTGGTCGCCGGAGACTTCACCAACGACGATGCCGATGCGTATGTGGCCCATGACAGCGTATCAGGCCGCGCTGAGATGTTTTCAGCGAGTCGAGAAAGATCTCGAGCTCCGGCTGATCGCCGACGAGTCCTTCGATCTCCGAGATGGCATCGGCAAGCTTCAGGCCGTTGCGATAGACGATCCGATAGGCGCTCTTGATGTTTCGAATCTGCTCGGCGCTGAAGTCGCGCCGTTTCAGGCCTTCGCTGTTGATACCGGCAGGCGCACCGGGAAGACCGAAGACCATCACGTAGGCGGGCACATCCTGATTCACGCCCGAATACATACCGAGAAAGCTGTGTGCGCCAATATGGCAATACTGGTGCGCGCCCGCGAACCCGGCAAAGATCGCCCAGTCTCCGACATGCACATGCCCGGCGAGCGTCGTGTTGTTTGCCATGATCGTCTTGTTGCCGATCCGGCAGTCGTGCGCGATGTGGACATAGGCCATGATCCAGTTGTCGTCGCCCAGCCGGGTCACCCCTGCGTCCTGCACGGTTCCTCTGCTGATCGTGCAATACTCACGAATAGTATTCCGGTTTCCGATCTCGAGACTGGTTTCTTCGTTTCTGTATTTCTTGTCCTGCGGATCGTCCCCGATCGACGCAAACTGGTATATGTGATTGTCCTCGCCGATTCGGGTAGGGCCGTTGATCACGACATGGCTGTCTATCCGCGTCCCC
The DNA here is from genome assembly GCA_046760025.1 of Woeseia sp. Taxonomy (GTDB): domain Bacteria; phylum Pseudomonadota; class Gammaproteobacteria; order Steroidobacterales; family Woeseiaceae; genus JACZWL01. The sequence continues at coordinate 24,922 of JBHIDG010000002.1, forward strand.
GCGCCGATCTCGACATGATCACCGATAACCGTATAGGGCCCTATGTCGACATCGTCGGCGACCACCGCGGACTCGGCGACAGCTGCACTCGAGTGGATCACGTGCCCTTCTCTCCGGGTGCGCACATGATGACTGCAGATACGGCCTCAATGCCGTCTACGATTGCCGAACAGTCGAAGCGCCACATGCCGCGTCGCTTGCGCGAAACGTTGACTTCCATTGTCAACTGATCGCCGGGGAACACCGGGCGACGGAATCTGGCTTCGTCGACGGCAACCAGGTAAAAGAGCTGGCCGGGATCGATGCCTTCGGAAGACACGTTGTATAGTACGCCGCCCGCCTGCGCCATCGCCTCGATGATCAGCACGCCCGGCATGATCGGCCGGCCGGGAAAATGTCCCTGGAAAAACGGTTCGTTGATCGTCACATTCTTGATCGCGGTAATCGACTCGCCCGGCTCATAACCGGTTACCTTGTCGATCAGCAGAAACGGATAGCGATGCGGCAGGAGATTCTGAATCTGCAGAGTGTCGAGGATTCGCGACTTATCCGTCATTCTTGTCGGCCTTTGCTTCGAGTGCTTTGAGCCGCTTCTCCAGTGCACCGATCCGCCGGAAACGCGCCAGCATTCGCTTCCAGTCGCTGTCCTTTTCCGCGCCGAATGTTGCCGAGTATACGCCGGGCTTGCGAATATCCTTCGTCACCAGCACCTGGGGCGTAATAACGACGTCATCGCATACCGTCACATGTCCTACCACGCCGGTCAGTCCCGAGATCATGCAGCGCTTGCCGACCGTCGCACTGCCCGCAATCGCGCTCGGCCCGATCATCGCGGTGTGCGCCCCGATGCGCGCGTTGTGACCAATCTGAATCAGGTTATCCAGCCTGACTCCGTCTCCGATAACCGTGTCGTCGATAGTGCCGCGGTCTACCGCCGTGTTCGCGCCAATCTCGACGTCATCACCGATAACGACACCGCCGACCTGGGGAATCTTGATCCAGCCGGAATCGTCACGGGCGTGGCCGAAGCCATCGGATCCGACAACTGCGCCCGGGTGAATGATCGTCCGCTCGCCGACCCGGACGTTTTCGACCAGTGTCGCGTTGGCAAGCAGCTGCGAATCACGGCCGACCGAACATCGGCCGCCGATGACGCAACCGGCGGCGATGTAAACGCCGTCGGCGATGACCGAGTCTTCGCCGATGACGACCTTGGCGGATACATGTGCGCTGGAGGAGACACTCGCCGAATCCGCAACCACCGCAGTCGCGTGGATGCCGGCTGCATGCGACGCCGGCGGATGCAGCCGACCGGCGATTCTCGCGTAGATCGCATACGGGTCGTCGGCAATCAGCGCAGCGACCGGGCAATCGCCGGCGTCGGCTTCCGCCAGGACGACGGCGGCCGCCTTGGTACTGCTCAGCTGATTTCGATAAG
>JBHIDG010000003.1:0-25906 GCA_046760025.1 Woeseia sp.
TCTGTCACGGCCCTATTTTCCCGACGGCGTAACGGGCAACCCGGCGGGGCCGTTCAGCAAACCGGCGGGGCAGTGGAGCCCCTTCTCCACCGGCTTGCAGCTCGACCTGGTTTATAACGCGATTGTCCGCCACATAGGCTTCGTACTGGGCGCTGCGCCGGATGTGCCTGCGAACTGCACGGGTGTAGACGGGTTCGATAACGCGTTTGCGGTCTCGGGCGTCATCGCGGAGCTCGCCAACGGCACGCAGATCTTTCCGGGCAGCGTGCCGATCTACCGCGGCGCACAGTTGGTCGGCGGCATCGGCGTGTCCGGCGACGGCGTCGACCAGGATGACATGATCGCGTTCCTCGGCGTGCACGAGGCCGCCCAGCAGGTCGGCGGCTTCGGCAACGCGGCGCCGCAGATACGAGCGGACAAGCTCACGCCGCAGGGTACGCGGCTACGCTATATCAACTGCCCGGTGACTCCTTACATAGCCGGCGATGAGCAGGACGTTTGTGAAGGCAAGTAAGTTGAGTTGGTTGCTGCCGGCGGCTTTCGTGCTCGTTACGGACCAGCCCGTGCGTGCGCAAGAGGCATCGGAAAACAGGGAACGGCTGGACTGCAGCGGCGTTTACGAGGTTCAACCGAGGCGACGCCGGCCCGGTCGGCCCAAGCCGCCGCCGTGGCCGTGCGACGAAGACGCGCTCGCACCCGCGGTATGGGGAACACTGCCCGAATTCACGGCGGTACCGGATCGCTGGCGCATTGTCTCGGCGCTGGGTTATCCGGAGCGCTGGTGGGATCCGTATAACGGCAACAATGTCCTGAAAGGGGACCGGCCCGCACTCGGCAAAGACTGGTTTGTTAGCTTCAATATGATTTCTGACTCGACACTCGAGATGCGAAATATCCCGACGCCGGCCGCCGCTGCGGTCACAACTATCCCCGGCACGCTCGATCAGATCGGCAGATCCAACCAGGACGCTTTCACGCAGAATCTCATCTTCGAAGCCGTGCTCTACAAGGGCGACACCGTTTTCAGGCCGCCCGACTACGAGTTTCGTTTCATACCGGTCTTCAATTTTACCGCAGTGTCGGTCGAGGAGGCCGGTGTACTGAAAGTAGACACGACCTCCGGCCTGACCCGGAACGAAGGCTTCCTCGGCATACAGGGGCTGTTTGTCGACAAGCACCTCCGCAACGTGTCGGAGCGCTACGACTTCGATAGCATACGGGTCGGCATCCAGCCGATCACCGCAGACTTCAGGGGGTTTCTTTTTCAGGACAGCCCGTTCGGCGTGCGGCTATTCGGTACGCGTGACAACAACCGATGGCAATACAACATCGCCTGGTTCCGGCGCATCGAAAAAGACACCAACAGTGGCCTGAACGATATCACGGAAAACGATCTTGCCGATGCGCTTCGCGATGACGACGTCTATCTCTTCAACTTATTTCGGCAGGATTTTCCGTGGCCGGGCTTCACTTCCCAGGCCGTGTTCGCGCACAATCGAAACGATGAAACCGAGAAAGATTTTGTCGACGACAACGGCTTCCTGACGCGCCCCACCGCCCTCGGCGTCCAGAAAAACCGCGACTACGAAGTTACCTATGCCGGGATCAATGGCGATGGCCACATCGGGCGGTGGAACCTGTCCCTGTCCGCGTACTACGCGTTCGGCGAGGAAACGCCGGCCACATTCGCCGACGCCGACAGCGACATCGGCGCAGCATTCGCTGCTGTCGAGGCATCCCGCGACTTCGACTGGATTCGGATAAGAGGCACATTCATCTACGCCAGCGGCGACGACGATCCCTACGACGACAAGTCAACCGCTTTCGACGCGATCTTCGAGAATCCGTTGATCGCCGGCGCCGACTCCAGCTTCTGGATCCGGCAGGCCGTGCCGTTAATCGGCGGCGGCCGGGTAACGCTGTCGGGGCAATACGGTATTCTGAATTCCCTGCGTTCCAACAAGGGGCAGGGCCAGTCAAATTTCACGAACCCGGGTCTGATCCTCGCCGGCTTGGGCAGTGATTTCGAGGTCACGCCGAAACTGCGAGCAGCAGTAAACATCCATCAGCTCTGGTTCGAGACTACCGAAGTGCTGGAGGCGGCGCGTAACCACGGTGGCATTTCGAATGACATCGGACTGGATCTGTCGCTCGCGCTTATCTACCGGCCGCTGACGTCGCAGAACATCGTCATCCGCGCGTCGGCGTCCGCATTGATTCCGGGCGGCGGTTACGAGCGCCTGTACGGCGACGACACGCCGTACTCTGTTCTGGCAAACCTGATCTTGAGTTATTGATTCGTGGCAAGGAGCATCACCTTTGTTGTCCTTTCGATTGCGATGTGCGGGGCGGTACACGCAGCAGAAAAGGAACACGCCCGCGACGTGGACTATCCTTACTATCCGCCGGCGCCGCAGGAGCAGACGCGGGCAGAGGCAGACAGAAAAAGCACGGGGTGTGTGAGTTGTCACACGGCCAGTGATTCGGCGAGCATGCACGCAAGCCCGGCCGTCGTGCTCGGTTGCACGGATTGCCACGGTGGGTCACCCGAAGTAACGGTCCCGACAGGGCCGTACAGCGACCAGGCATACGCGGCCGCGAGAGACCGGGCCCATGTGCAGCCGCGCTACCCGAAATCGTGGCATTACCCGTCGAGCGCCAACCCCGAACGCTCCTACACTCTGCTCAATCGTGACAGCCGGCAATTCGTCCGCTTTGTGAATCCGGCGGACTATCGCGCGGCGGACGAGGCCTGCGGCGCCTGCCACGGGCCGATCATCGATGCGAGCATCCGCAGTATGATGGCGACCGGCGTGATGCTCTGGGGCGGGGCGGCATACAACAACGGCATCCTGCCGTTCAAGGACTACGTCCTCGGCGAGGGATACATGGCCGACGGCGAGGCGGCCATGGTTACCGGCTCCGGACTGCCTGCCGAGATTGCAAAGAGGCATGGCGTACTGCCGGAACTCTATCCCCTGCCGGCCTGGGAAACCGTCAAGCCCGGCGATGTCTTTCGCGTATTCGAGAGAGGCGGCCGGAATATTTCGAACCTGTTTCCCGAGACGGGCATCCCCAACGTAGCCGGTCAGATACAACGCTTGGAAGAACCGGGGCGGCCCGATATCAGGCAGTCGAACCGCGGACCGGGAACGGGCGCCCGCATCTCGGTGCCCCTGATCAATATCCACAAGACGAGGTTGAATGATCCGTTTACCTGGTTCATGGGTACCAACGATCAACCGGGCGACTATCGCTCGTCCGGCTGCGCGTCCTGCCATGTGGTGTATGCGAACGACAGGGACGTAAGGCACTCCGGGCCATATGCGAAATTCGGGCGCGACGGCGAATCGATGACGGAGGACCCGACAATCCCGAAGGAAGTTTCGGGACACCCACTAAAACACCAGTTCACACGGGCGATTCCAACGAGCCAGTGCATGGTCTGCCATATGCACCAGCCGAACATGTTCCTCAACTCCTATCTCGGCTACACGATGTGGGACTACGAGTCCGATGCGCCTTTAATGTGGCCGGAGCGGCAACAGGAACTATCTATCGCCGAAAAGCGCGCCGTCCTCGACCGCAACCCGGAAGGCGCAGTCGTGCGCGGCAAATGGGCGGACCTCGAGTTCCTCCGCAGCGTGTGGGACCTGAACCCGCAACTGAAAGACACGCAGTTCGCCGACTACCACGGCCATGGCTGGAATTTCCGGGCGATACATAAGCGTGATCTCGAGGGTAACCTGCTCGATGCTGACGGCAACATCGTCTCGAATGACGATCCCGACAAGTTCAGGAAGGCCGTCCACTTGTCGTCCATACATGTCGACAAGGGTATGCACTGTGCCGACTGCCACTTCTCGCAGGACAGTCACGGGAACGGTCACATCTACGGCGAGGTGGCCAGCGCGATCGAGATCGAATGCAAGGACTGCCACGGCACGGCGCGGAACTATCCGGACCTCAGGACCTCAGGACCGGCGGCGCCACCGGGCGGCACCGACATGCAGCTCATGCGAAACGCGGATGGCAGGCGCCGCTTCGAGTGGCAGGGCGACGAGCTGATCCAGCGTTCGGTACTCGACCGGGAGAAGGAATGGGTACTGAGCCTCGTCAAGGACACGGTCGATCCCGAACACGATGAATACAACGAAAAAGCGGCTCGCGCCAAGCTCATGAGCAGGAACACGACTACGCTGGAGTGGGGGCCCGACATTCCATACGACGAGCTCGCCCACAGGGACGAGGACATCGAGTGTTATACCTGTCACACGTCCTGGACCACGAGTTGTGCTGGCTGCCACCTGCCGATCGAGGCGAACTGGAAGACCGAACGCCACCATTACGAGGGCGGGGACACGCGTAACTATGCGACCTACAACCCGCAGGTTGCCCGCGACCAGATGTTCATGATCGGCAAGCGCGGGCCGGTGAACGATTCGAAGATTGCACCGGTTCGATCGTCTTCGGCATTAGTGCTGTCGTCGACAAATGCCAATCGGGAACGCATATACATCCAGCAACCGCCCGTTGCTGCCAGTGGATACAGCTCACAGGCATTGAACCCGCATTTTCCGCATACGACGCGCACGACGGAGACCAGGACCTGCGGCGACTGCCATCTGCTCGATGACGGCGGCAACAACGCGATAATGGCGCAGCTTCTGCTGTTAGGCACCAATTTCGTCAACTTCGTCGGCTTCAATGCCTGGGCGGGACTCGAGGATGCAGTGCTTGCAGCGCAGGTGACCGAATGGGAGGAACCACAGGCCGTCATCGGCAGCTACCTGCATCGATACGCTTATCCCGAAAACTTCCGCGAACACCAGCGAAACGGTCGCGTCCTGACTACCGCACACGAGCACAGCTCCGGGGCGGCGAATTGCGTGCAGCTGCGTGGCGAGTACCTGTACGTTGCGGAAGGACACAGTGGCATAGCGGTCTACGACGTCGCCAACGTAGCGAACAAGGGATTCAGCCAGCGAATCGTCGATGCGCCGTTCAGCTCGCTCGGTCACGATCCACGCCTTCAGACAAAAGACGCAAGCTGCATCGCGTTGCCGACAAACCAGCCTGTGCACCCGCCGCGCAACGAAGGCGAGTTGATGCGCGACGTCAACCTCGAGCAACCATTTCACCCGCTATACAACTATGCCGTGATCACGGATCGCGTCGAGGGCCTGATACTGACCGACATCAATACGTTCGCGGACGGCGATCTCGGCAACAACTTCATGGTGCGGGCCGTTACCTGGAACCCGGGTGGCGTTCTGGACGGCGCGAGACATATTGCCATTGGCGGCCACTACGCCTACGTGATCGCGAACAACGGGCTCGTCGTCGTGAGCCTCGATGATCCGCTGGCACCGTCAATCGCCGCTACCGTAGCTCTCGATGACGGCCGTGCATCCGCCCTGCAGTTCCGTTATCTGTTCGCGACAGACAAAGGTGGCCTCCGGGTCATCGATGTCACCGATCCGGAATCTCCGAACCTCGTGGCTGATGCACGCGTGCCGATCCGTGACGCGCGAAGAGTCTATGTCGCAAGAACGTATGCCTATGTTGCGGCGGCAAAACAGGGCCTGGCGATTGTCGATATCCGGAAAGCCGAAAAGCCTGTGCTGGTCGAGTTCTTCGATGCCGATGGTCGGATCGTCGATACACGCGATGTCGTCGTTGCATCTACAAACGCAAGCCTTTTTGCCTATCTCGCCGACGGCATTGGCGGCCTCAAAGTCCTGCAGCTGACGTCGCCCGACTCTCAACCGAATTTCTACGGGTTCAGCCCCGCGCCGCGCCCCGAGTTGATTGCGACATACCCGACGAAAAGCGCGGTCCTTTCTCTGTCGAAAGGGCTCGATCGGGATCGTGGCGTCGACGAGACTGGCGGCCAAATTGCCGTCTTCGGCCGCAAAGGATCGCGGCCACTGAATCGCGAGGAAATGCAGAGACTGTATCTCGATGCCGAAGGTGAACCATGGTATGTCCAGGATGAATAGGAATAAGCGCAGAGCGTTGATTCTGACGACGTCGATTGTCGTTTCGAGCGCAATGAGCGCCGAACTTCCCTACAAAGCCGGAAGCAAACACTTGGGCGTAGCCACCTGCGCCACTGCGCAATGTCATGGGTCAGCCGTGGCGCGCGATGGCTCGAACGTGATGCAAAACGAATACGTCACATGGACTCAAAACGATCCCCACGCCAATTCATACCGGGTTCTGCGGCACGATCAGTCGAAGGCGATGGCCGCCAGACTCGGCCTGCGCGCGGCGCACACCTCAGATATCTGCCTCGGCTGTCACGCTGACGACGTGCCCGACGGCAAGCGAGGCGAGAAATTTCAGCTTTCGGACGGCGTCGGCTGCGAGGCCTGCCACGGTGGCGCAGAGGACTGGCTGTCCACGCACTACAATACGCCTGAAGTCGACCATGCCGATAATGTGGCGGCAGGCATGTATCCGACCGAGAATGTCGCGGCGCGGGCCGAGCTTTGCCTTTCCTGTCATTTCGGCAACACCGACAAGTTCGCTACACACCGGATCATGGCAGCGGGGCATCCCAGGCTTTCCTTCGAGCTGGATACTTTTACAGAGCTCTGGCGTACTGCCGGACGGCAGCCACACTATCGCATCGATGCCGATTACAGGGACCGCAAGGAGGCAGCATCTCACAGTTATGCCTGGGCCGCGGGTTTGCTCGAAGAGGGGAGAGCGCGCCTGACGTTAATCTTCGATGGCAGGATCCTGGGCAGCGGCATGTTCCCGGAACTGGCCCTGTACGACTGTCACGCCTGCCACCGGTCCATGAAGACCGTGCGATGGCGGCATTTGTCACGTCACGGTAGCGCCGGCCCCGGCAAGCCGTTCATCAATGACGGCACGTTCGTGATGATTCTCACGCTTACGCGAGCGATTAGTCCGGCGGATGCCGAATCGCTGGAGTCCGCATTAACGGCACTGCACGTTGCCGGCGACGATACGATCGATACGATACGAAGCGCAGCGATGAATCTGGATTCTAAAATTGCCCGGGTGCAATCCACCCTGACAGAGGACAGGGTCAGAAACCGTGGTCGCCTGATTCTCGCGGAAATCCTGCGAACCGGCGCAAACGGGGAGTTTCTCGACTACGTGAGCGCCGAGCAGGCATTCATGGCCGTGCAGATGCTGGCGTTCGAGCTGGATGATTCACCGCTTCAGGCCAAACTCGACACGCTGGCCGAAATGCTCGAGGATGACGAACATTATCGGCCGGCGCAGTTTGCGAGGCTGCTGCACAGACTCAGCGAACAGTTTCGACCCAGTCATTGATTGCAACATCCAGCATCGGTAACGACACGTTGCCATTGGCAATGACTTTGTCGTGAAAGGCCCTGATGTCGAAGGCCTCGCCAAGTCTTTCTTCCGCCATGCGACGCAGTCTCTGTATCTCGAGGCTGCCGAGCAGGTATGAGGTGGCCTGGCCTGGCACGGCGATGTAGCGATCAACCTCGGAGGCGATACTGTCGTAGCCTTCTGCGGTATGTTCGAGCATATACTCGATCGCCTGCTCCCTGGTCCATCCCATGACGTGCAGGCCGGGATCGACAACGAGCCTGGCAGCCCGAAAAGCCTCGTTCGACAGCATCCCTAAGCGGTCCAGGTCGCTTGAATAGAGGCCCATCTCGTCCGCCAGGCGTTCCGTATACAACGCCCATCCCTCGGCCGTGCCGGATACGTACATGAATCGCAGGATTGGATGAAGATCTTCATTAAAGAGTGCGACCGCCATTTGCATATGATGCCCGGGATAGCTTTCGTGAAACGCGGTCGCTTCCGTTCCGGCCCTGCTGATGCCCCGCGGGTTGTAAGTTCCAACCTGATAAATACCCGGCCGTGTACCGTCGGCGGAACCGGCGGAATAAAAACCCCCGCCCGAGTCCTGTTCATAAGCTGGTGAGGGCTTGACGACCATGGGCGCATCCGGAACGTAGCCGAACCAGTTGCCGACCTCGGCCTTTCCTCGCGCAACTGCTGCGCGTGCGTACTCGAGCACGGCTTCCTCGCTCTCGAAAGTGTACTGCGGATCCGTACGCAGCGTTTGCAGGAGGCCTTTCAGGTCTTCCGTGCCGAAGGACTCCTTGGCGATCCGATGCATCTCGGCCTGAATACGGCTCATCTCCGACAGACCCATCCGATGAATGTCCTCCGGCGGTATTTGCAGCGAAGAGTGATAGCGAACCGATGCCCTGTAACACTCCTGTCCATTCGGGTTTGCCGAAACACCGACTTCGTCTCTTCCCCGGTATTCATCGGCGAGGAAATCCCGATATCGCTTCAGGGCGGGCTGTACCACGTCCTCGAGGACCTGCCGATACCGGTCGGCAAAACCGGCGTCATCGGATCGGCTGGCCGGATCGAAAAACGGTGACTCCTCTGTTGGGCTTGCGATCAGTGCGTCCGTTTGCCTCGTGACGGCAGCGACATTGGAATTCGCAGCCAGATAGCCGTTCTCCGTCCCTTCCCGGAGAATCTCGATCTCGGTGCCCAGGTAGCGGGCCACGTCAGTCAGGCGGGCAAGTGCATGCGCCCGTTCCCCGGCGGTTTCAATCGGCTGTACGGCAAGCGTCGCCACGAGCTGCGACTGCCACCCGGTCCAGGTCGGGCTGATGTTCCACCAGTTCATGCGACAGACACGGCGCGCCGAAATGGCTTCCATTCTCTCTCTGGCGAATTTGTAGGTAACTTCCGCAGGGGTGCCCTTGACGACCGACACATCAACATTGCGGAGCCTATCCAGCCAGCCATCGACTCTCGCCTGCCACGCGGCAATGCTCCCGGTACTGCGGTCGCCGAAGCGGTGCATCGGGGAATCCGGGTAGCCGACCTCGTACACCTCCTCGGGAAATTGCGCGTAATAGGCATCGACGAAATCCGATGCAATGTCGTTGACCAACGCCGCGGCGTCAGCGACTCTGTCCACGTCCTGCTTCATTTCGCCGCACCCCGCCAGAGCGAGGCCCGTTATCATGAGTGAGCCGGCTTCAATGAATCTGGTGTTCACATTTGACCTCTCGATTGTTAATTCTGCGAGATCGGGAGATAAGACCACAGAGACTGCGGAATATCACGCTTTTGGCCGCTGGAACCACGCGGCCCCATCAGAATCAAAAAAGACATTGCGACGCTATAAGAACACCGAATCCGGGAGGTCCCCATATGAAAATAGTCATCATCGTCGGCGTTTTGAGTCTGGCCGTTGGATCGGGCACTGCGATCTGGCTGGAATCGAACCGGCTCTCCCGGGACCCACAGCCAGTTGAGCCTGCGGTACCGAATGCCTCCTGGTTCGATGCGACAGCGCCGTCCGAGGAGCGCATCCGTGCACTGGAACAAGCCGTAATCGAGGAAAGGCAGGCACGCCAGCTGCTTGAGGACGAGATTCTGTTCCTTACGCAGGAGATCGAACGGCTGGACGCCGACTCTATCGATTCAGCAGAAGAACAGGTCTCGGCAAGGGGGCAAACGGTCAGAGAGTCGATAAGGACCCGGCGATTCGCCGGTGACCGGTCAAAGGTCCGGATTGACAGGCTCCTCGAGGCTGGTTTCCCGCTCGGTCAGGCCGAATGGATCGTGCGACGTGAGGCGGAGTTGCAAATGGAGGCGCTGCGCGCACGTTACGAGGCAATGAGAAACAGCGATGACCCGAGGTTTTTCGGGTTTATGCCCGAGGGCGATCTGCGTGCGGAACTGGGTGAAGCTGACTATGAGCGATATCTTGCGGCAAATGGGCGATCGACAGTAGTCAGCATCGGCAATGTTCTGCCGAACTCCCCGGCGCACTCAGCGGGCCTGCGGCCGGGCGACCAGATCGTTCGTTACGACGGCGAGCGAGTCTTCGGCATGATGGATGTGGCTAACCAGATTATGCACGGCGGGTCGGAGGGCAACGTCGTGGTCGATATCGTGCGCGGCGATCTGCCCATGCAGCTTGTCATGCCACGCGGGCCGCTCGGAGTAGTAGGCGACTGATGATCGGGCTGGCCAAGACCTGCCGGCGCATGCAGAATGACAATCCGGACTCGCAACAGGGCGCTCATAAGACCTTGAACGTTCTCCGCTACTCCATCCCCAACAGCTTTACGGCACTGAGCCTTCTGCTCGGCGTCGGCTCGATCGTTACAGGGCAACTCGGTCACCTGGAACTGGCGGGGTGGATGATCGTCTGGTGTGGGCTGCTCGACGTATTGGATGGCCTCGCCGCGAGATTGCTCAAGGCGACATCGACGTTCGGCGCTGAGTTCGATTCGATGGCGGATCTGGTGGCCTTCGGCGTCGCCCCGGCCATGCTTGTTTTGCAGGTCGGAATGAACGTCGGCGGAGTCGGGTTCGGAACTGAAGGATTCTGGGTATTGCTGCTGTCGGTCGGCGTATTCGTGCTCGCCGGCGCGATGCGGCTTGCCAGGTTCAACCTCACGGCCAGTGAGCCGGGCACGGGCTGGTTTGCCGGCATTCCAATAACCGGAGCCGGGGGCGGCCTGATCGCGACGGCCATGATCTTGCTTGCGAAGCACGAGGCGGTCGCCGAGGCAATTCCATTGCACGCCTATCTGCCCGTGGGCATGTTCGTGTTGGCACTCCTGATGATTTCGAGAATCCGGTATCCCAAAGCGGTCCGACGCGAGAGCAATCTCATCAACGGATTTCAGGTTCTCGTGATCATCTTCACCTACTACTGCGGCATCACCCGCAGCTACCCGGAGTTCCTCTTTTTCCTGGGACTGTTTCTTTTGATTGCGGGAATAATCGCAGGGCGAATCAGCAAACAATAGTCGCCAATCATGACAAGAGCGTCACAGGATACCGATGTGGCCGAGCTGATAGAGCGGCGCAACAGGCTCTTGGGACCGGCATATCAGCTGTTCTACGAGAACCCGCTGCATCTCGTAAAAGGTCAGGGTGTCTGGCTTTACGATGCGGACGGGAATGAATATCTGGACATGTATAACAATGTGCCCCATGTCGGCCACTGTCACCCGGACGTTGTCGAGGCGCTGACAAGGCAGATCAACACCCTCAATACGAACACACGCTACTTGCACGAAAACGTACTCGATTACGCGGATCGGTTAACAGGAAAGTTTCCGGATGGCGTTTACGTTGCGATGTTCAGTTGCACCGGCAGCGAAGCCAACGAACTGGCACTTCGTATTGCGCGCACATATACCGGCGGAACCGGCATCATCGTGACCGACTTTGCCTACCACGGAAATACACACGCGATCTATCAGATTTCGACAGAGGACATACCGAAACAGGACATTCCGGACTTCGTGATACCGGTGCCAGCCCCCGACACCTACCGCGGCGCGCACCGTGGCGATGACGCGGCAGACCGGTATGCAGACAGTATTCGGATCGCAATCGATGATTTTTACGAGCTAGGCGTCAAGCCCGCCGCATTCATCGTCGACACGATCATGTCGAGTTCCGGTATTGTGTCTCCGCCGCCCGGTTACCTGAAGAAGGCCGCGGAGCTTGTAGGCGCGGCCGGAGGACTGTTTATTGCGGACGAAGTACAGCCGGGTTTCGGTCGCACCGGAAAATATTTCTGGGGATTCGAGGCAGACGATGTCATTCCAGATATCGTAACAATGGGCAAGCCCATGGGTAACGGCCATCCGCTTGCGGCGACCGTAACGCGAACTGACATCGTCGAGCGGTTTGCCGACAAGACCGACTACTTCAACACTTTCGGCGGCAACCCCGTCTCCTGTGCTGCCGGGCTTGCCGTTCTCGATGTAATCGAAAAGGAAAATCTTCAGCAAAATGCCCTCCACGTCGGGCAGCACCTGATCGATGGCCTGACAATTCTGGCCGAGCGACACGAGTGTATCGGGGATATTCGCGGTACCGGGCTGTTCCTGGCGGTTGACCTCGTTCTCGACCGGGAAACCCGTGAGCCGGCAGCCGGTTTGGCATCCGGAGTGGTCAACGGCCTTCGCAACCGTGGCGTATTGACCGGTTCCATTGGCCCACACGACAACATCCTCAAATTGCGCCCGCCGATGGTGTTTTCGCGAGAGAATGCGGACTATTTTCTCGGAATTGTGGACGAGGTCTTGGCAGAAGCGTAAGACTCTGTTCTTAATACGTTTATAGTTTTCTACACCCCGTGTGGAGAAGGCATGACGGAGAAACTGCGGACCGATTTCCTGGCGAGGCTTGACGCCGCGCCGTTCATCGCGATGTTGCGCGGCGTGCAGCATGGCGAAGTCGTCGAGATTGCCGAGGCGCTGGTCTCGACGGGCATCAGCATCATCGAAATCACGGTCGACTCTCCGGATCCGTATATAAGCATTGAGAGACTCGCACTGCGTATGTCCGATCAGGTCTTAATCTGTGCCGGCAACGTGCTGACTGCCGGCCAGGCGACTGATGCAGCCAACGCCGGTGGCCGTGTCATCTTTTCGCCGATTTTCAATGCAACTGTCGTAGAGGCGAGCAAGGAAAAGAAAGCTCTTTCCGTGCCGGGCGTTTTCACCGCGACGGAGGCGTTCTCCGCAATCGATGCAGGGGCGGATGCGCTGCGGATCTTTCCGGCGGACAGCCTGTCGACCAAGGGCCTTCATGCTCTGACGAAGGTACTTCCGGAGGATACGATCTATCTGCCTTTCGGCGGCATCACGGCGCATAAAGTCAAGAACTGGATAGCGAATGGCGCGGCAGGATTCGGTCTCGGCACCAGTCTGTATACAGCGGGCGCAACTCCCGACGAGGTAAAAGAACGCGCCAAAGTATTTACGCAGATCCTGACGCGGGACGACGCCTAGCGGATCTTGTCTGCCGGCGACTTGAACACGAGTCCGCCCTTGACGACCGTGTCAACTTTTTCAAGGATGCTTATATCGGCCAGCGGATCGCCTTCGACGGCGACGATGTCGGCAAGGAAACCCGGTTTGATAGCACCGATGCGATCGTCCCAGCCCATGTAACGTGCCGCTACGGATGTTGCCGATTTAATCGCTTCCATCTCCGTCATGCCCCACTCGACCATATAAGCGAACTGTTGCGCGTTCATGCCGTGCGGGTAAATGGCCGCATCGGTACCGAAAACTATTGGGACACCCGCTTCGTGTGCCCGTTGGAAGTTTTGGCGCTGGACCAGCGTCGTCTCCTCGGTCTTCCTCAGGAATTCCTCCGGCCAATCCTGTCTCTTCCCCTCGATCATCATCCAGTCGCCGGGAAAGATGTCCATCGACAGCGCAACGCCGTGCTCGATGGCGAGCCTGATTCCCTCTCCGTCGATGTATGTCGCGTGTTCGATGGTGTCGACACCGGCGAGAATGGCCTCCCTGATCGACTGCGCTCCGTGCGCGTGAGCCGCCACACGGATGTCGGCGGCATGGCCGACTTCAACGACCGCGGCAATCTCTTCCGGCGTCATCTCCGGGGAACCGGGCACGCCGCCGTAGGCAAGCACCGCGCCTGAAGCGATCAGCTTCAGAAGGTCCGCACCACCGTCCACGGCATCCTGCGCTTTTTGCCGGAACTCTGCCGGGCCCCTCGCGACACCGAGCCGAACGTGCGTCGGAATGTCTTTCTCTTCCACACCGGGAACCAGCAGGTCGCCGCCACCGCCCGGTATGGTCAGATAAAACCCGGCGATCTGCATGCGTGGCCCAATCGTTTCTCCCCGATTAATCTCGTCACGGAGATCGCGGCCGGACCAGCCATAGTAGACGCCTACGTTTCGAACGGTCGTGAATCCGATATCCAGCGTTATGAGTGCATTTCGCCGACCTTCGCCGAGGGTGTAATCCAGCGTATGATCGAAGTAGACGCTGAGGTCTGCGAGCCCCTCGGGGTGCTCGAGAATATGCGTGTGCATGTCGATAAAGCCGGGCAGGCAGGTCTTGTCCGACAAGTCGAGGATCGGCACGCCTGTCGGCGCCTCGACTTCCATTCCAACGGATTTGATTCGGCCGTCCTTGACCAATATCGATACATTCGAACCTGGCTCATCACCCACGCCGTCAATAAGCGATCCGCAACGGATGAACAAAGTGCCGCTGTCCGCAGCATAGGGTGCTTCGGTGACGAGCTCAGGGAGCTCGACAGGCGTAGTGCACGAGGCAAGGGCCGCAACCGTGACCAGGAGAGCGCCGTATTTACTGACTGTCATTTCGGCTCGAATGCGATTCCAAATTATGCTTCCGCCGTGCCCTCGGCCGGTCCCGGTTGTCTGCCGAGAAGCAGGTTTTTCGCGTTTTTCAGCACCAGACCGAAATCATCCGCCAGCAGATAAAGCGACGGGATCAGGAACAGGGTGATTACGGTTGCGAAAACGATACCGAAGCTTATCGAGATCGCCATGGGGATCACGTATTGCGCCTGCAAGCTGGTCTCCAGCATTATCGGAAGGAGCCCGAATGCCGTCGTCAGCGAAGTCAGTATGATTGCGCGGAAGCGCTGCGTGCCGGACTGAATGACGGCGTCCTTGATCGGCACGCCTTTTACTCTTGCCTTGTTGATGAAGTCCACCATGATCAGGCTGTCGTTCACGACCACACCCGACAGTGCAATCAGTCCGAACAGGGAATACATGCTGATAGCTTTGCCCAGGATGATGTGGCCAAAAACGGCCCCGATCAGACCGAATGGAATGACGGACATGATGATCAACGGCTGCGTGTACGAGTGCAGCGGAATCGCGATCAATGCATAAATCAGGAACAGCGCGGCGACGGATGCGACCGAGATGTTCTTGACGAAGTTCTGTTCCTCGAGGCTTGCGCCTTCGAGCCCGAACTTGACGCCCGGAAAACGTGACAGCAGGCCGGGAATGTACTCTTCCCTGATTTCCCTGATGATCTCCCCGGGCTCGACGATCTCCGAATCGATGTCCGCCGATACCGTAATCGTCCGGTTCCTGTTCTGGCGCGTAATGCTCGAGAATGCCTTGCCGTATGAAACGTCGGCCACGGAATGGAACGGCACCTCGTCGCCTGCCGGTGTCCGAATGCGCATGTTCTCGAGGTCTGCGATCGACCTGCGTTCGTCGCGCGGGTAACGCACCATTACCTTCAGCTCGTCCTTGCCCCGCTGAATGCGCTGAGCCTCCTCGCCGTAGAATGCCTGCCGGACCTGGCGACCCAGTGAGGACATGGTAAGGCCGAGTGCCTCCGCTTCGGGCTTGATGGCGAGCTTGATCTCCTGGCCACCCGTGTTTGACGAGTTGCGAATATCGAAAACCCCGTTATACCCGGCCAGCTTGTTCTCCAGCTCACCGGTGACAATCTCGAGCGACGCGTAGTCACTGCCTGAGAATTTGAAGCTGAGCGGCGCATCGCCGCCGATGTGTTCGGCATCGGTGAACGTGAGATTCTTAATGCCGGCAATCTCACCGACCCTGTCGCGCCACAGCTCGGTGATTTCCTCGGCCTCCATCGGCCGATCTTTACCTTTGTAGAGCTCGATGAATACATCGCCTTGCGTGTCGCCACTCGTGAATACCCCGACGTGATCGACCGGCTCGGGTGCTCCGGGATTTGCATCGACGTACTCGGCATTGATATCGAGGATGGCTCTTTCTATGCGCTCCACAGCGCCGTTGCGAACCGACGGTGCAGTGCCGTTCTGCATTGCCAGCTCGACGTGGATAAAGTCGCCGGGCACGTCCGGGAACAGCACCGTGCGCACGATGCCGCTGTTCATCACGCCGATTGTCAGTATCAGGATTGCTGCGAAGATGCTGAATGTGAGGCCGCGGTTGACGAGCGCCTTCTCGAGAAGAGGGGCGTACTTGTCGTGTATGAGGGAGTGCAATCCATGCTGCGCGTGCCTCTGAATTTTTTGAAAGAATCTCGGCAGCCGCTCCCATCGGCCGATCTCCCGCTCGGGATGGAACAGATCTTGCTCGTCGACAGGCTTGATTTTCGCGTGTACGAGGTGGGCCGGCAGTATCAGCTTGGATTCCACCAGAGAGAACATCAGGCAAAGAATCACGACGACGGACATCGCCTCGAAAAACGGACCGACGATGCCGCCGACGAACAACATGGGTGCGAACGCCGCCATCGTCGTCAGGACACCGAAGGTCGCCGGGATGGCAACCCGTCTTGCGCCCCGGATAACGTTGTCGAGCGTGTGCCCGTCCGCCCTGATCTTCGTATAGATGCTCTCACCGATGATAATCGCGTCATCGACCACGATGCCGAGCACCATGATGAACGCGAACAGGCTGATGAAGTTGATCGTTACCGGCCAGGGGCCGTACGGCATCAGCCACAATGCCCCGAAGAAGGCGATCGGTATGCCGACGATGACCCATCCGGCCACTTTCATTCGCAGGAAAAGTGACAGGATCAGGCAGACCAGTATTGCGCCCTGCAACATGTTCTTCATCATCATGTCGAGCCGACCCTGCAGATACCAGGCACGGTCGATCCAGGTCTCCATGATGACTCCGTCGGGCAGGGCGTCCGACTTCTCGGCTATGTATTCCTTGACGGCTTTGGCCGTGGTCAGCTCGTTCTGGGCGCCACCGGCCAGGACGCGCAGAATTGCAGTAGGCTGGCCATTGAAGCGACCGTAACCGTCGGTCTCGACAAAGCCGTCGTCAATCGTCGCGATATCGCCGAGCGTCAGGCGGGCACCATCGGGGTAGGTGCGCAATACGAGAGCGGCAAATTCCTGGCCCGTATATACCTGCCCTTCGGTACGCAGCAGGATGTCGCCGCCTTCCGTCTTGATCGTGCCGCCGGGCATATCGACGGATGAATTGCTGATCGCCTCCGAGACCTCGCTCATCGTCAACCCGTATTGGCGCAGCACGTGTTCGGAGACCTGTATGCTGATCTCGTAGTCCCTATCACCGAGAATCTGCACCTGGTTGACTGCCGGAATCGTCATCAGTTCTTCTCGGACTTCCTGGGCGATCCGTTTGCGCGCGAATTCATCCAGGTCGCCGTAGATCGAGACGAACAGGACGTGAATGGGCAGCTCCTGCTTGTAGATGACCGGCTTTTCTGTCAGCGCCGGAAACGTCGAGATCGCATCCACGCGGGTCTTGATCTCGCTCAGTATTTCATTGATGTCTTCTCCGCTTGCGACCTCAGCCGAGACCGAACCCAGCCCTTCACGGGCGTCGGAATTGATTTCGACGATGCCGTCAATGTCCTGGATGGATTCCTCGACCTTGATCACGACGCCTTCCTCCACTTCCTGCGGTGCGGCGCCGAGGTACGGCACACGGATCTGAATGAAGTTGAGCTCGAAATCCGGCGTGGTCTGTTTGCGGATCGTGAATGCGGATACGACACCGAAGGCGATGATCAGAAACATCAACAAATTTGCAGCGACATGGTTACTGGCGAACCAGGCGATGATCCCTTTTTCGGTGCTTTGGCCCGGCTGATTCATGCTCGTCAGACTCTTCGTTTAGTTGGTAGCGTCACCTGACGCGAGTCTTTCGGTGGTGTCTTCCGCCGCTTCCCTGCCCGTGCGCACTTTCATGCCATTAATAGGCGACTCGATGGCCGTCAGGCTTATTCGTTCGCCGGCCATCGCCCCGCCACGCAGGTACGCATAATCGGCGTCCGCCCTGAGAACATCGACGCTTCGGATATGCAGTCGGTCCTCATCGTCAACGAACATCAACTGGTCGTTGCCGCGCAGTGCCGAGCGAGGTACGCGGATCACGTCCTCGACCGTCAAACCCTCGATACTTGCAGCGACGAAGCTGCCAATCGGCAGTGGTGAGTGGAAGTCGTCTTCTGCCTGTAACTGGTAGGGATCTGCAATCTGCGCCACCGCATAGGTGACGCGGTTCCGCTCGTCAACCACGCCCTCCGTCCGGACAATCCGTGCCTCCCAGTGCGCGGTCCGACCCTGCTGTACCGCGGACAGGCTGACGGGAGGTCCCTCGGCTGTCCCGGATGCGGCGATGTCGGCCGGGTCCGGCAGCTCGATAAACGCGAGGTCCTGATCTGTCAATGGCAGGCGTACCTCGGCGTAATCGGTCGCAAAGGTAACGCCGAGGCGCGTGCCCGGATTGACATACTGGCCGAGATCCGCCTCTTTCGATCGGACCATGCCGTCATACGGCAAGCGGATGTGCGTTCTTTCGAGGTTGCGCCCGGCCTTCACGAGGTCGGCCCTGGCCGATGCCAGGGCCGCTGCCGCAGACGCCCATTCGGACTCGGCCCGGTAACCCTGTGTCTTTAGCTTTTCTGCGCCGTCGAACTCGATCTGCCGCTGTTTCAGGAGCGCCTCGGCCTGATCCACAGCGACTGCGTAATCGGTAGGATCTATTCGCATGAGCTCCTCGCCGCTGGAAAAAACGCCACCGGCAATGAACTTCGGCGAAATGCTCACGATCGCGCCCGAGACCTCGGCGCTCAGGATGGTCTCGGTCCGTGGCCTGACCGTGCCCTGGCTGCGGACGGTGAAGGTTGCCACGGTACGATCGAGCGACAGTACATCGACCAGAATGTCGATATCTGCGGCATCCTTGGTCTCGGGGGGTGGCTTCATCTGGCTCAGACCGAAGGCGCCGCCGATGGCAACGACGAATATCGAGACGATCAGCGTGATTCGTTTTACCTTTTGTTTCATATACTTATCCCCGCGGCAGGCATTCTTGTCATTGTCCCAGACACCGCAGTTCACACCAGTCCCGGTCAATATCGGTGTTATAGTGAACTATATCACTAAAGCGGTCAAGACCTGTGCTGCATTATTTGAACGACCCGGCACCGGATCGTTCAATGTCGGCTGGCGTCCGGGTGTCTCGTCTCCGAGATCTCGTTCCGCGCCGGCAAGAAATAGGGTGTAATCGCCCTGAACATATAAGGAGTGGGGATACTCGATGCGCCGCGCATTGTTACCGGCGGCCCCTGGTCTGGCTGCCTGCGAAGAAGACACTGACAGATGATTGTAACTGTCGGTGTCCTCGCCGCCTATCTAGCCGTACTGCTTGCGTTGGCGATCTGGAGCCGCCGCGAGACCAAATCCCTTAATGGATTCTTTCTGGCCGGCAAGAAACTCCCCTTCTGGGTCGTCGCATTCAGCACCAACGCAACCGGGGAGAGCGGCTGGCTGTTGCTCGGACTAACGGGCATGGGCTACGCCGTCGGGGCACAGGCGTACTGGGTCGTGGTCGGCGAGGTCGTCGGAATCGCGCTCTCGTGGACGTTGATCTCGAGGCGCCTGAAACGACTTACCGACGAGACCGATTCGATCACTCTGCCGGATGTCATTTCGGCACGCTTTGACGACCGCTTGCACATTCTCCGCGGCATCGCCGTGGTGATTATCCTGACGATGGTGTGCGCCTACGTGACGGCGCAGATGGTCGCATCGGGTAAAGCGCTCAGCAGTTTCATCGGCATGGACTACGAATCGGCGGTCATTCTCGGTGCCCTGATCATCATTGCTTACACCTTCGTCGGCGGATACAAGGCGGTTGCCTACACAGACGTCGTGCAGGGGGTGTTGATGCTGCTCGGGCTCATTATCGTGCCCGCCTTCGCCATCGTAAACGCCTGCGGATGGCAGGGCGTGACCGACAACCTGGCCGCGCAGGACCCAGGCCTCCTGAGCATGTGGAGCATTACCGGCAGCGGTTTGCCGGGCTGGATTGCACTCGCGAGTTTCCTGGGAATAGGTTTGCCGTTTCTCGGCGTGCCCCAACTCATGGTTCGCTTCATGTCCGCCAAGGACGAGGACGAACTCAAAAAAGCGCGCATTATGTCCGTGATCGTCATTCTCCTGTTCGATGCCGGTGCAGTAACCGCAGGCATGGCGGGGCGTGCGCTGTTCCCCGGTCTGGACGATGCCGAGACGATATTCCCGGTACTGTCTTCTGAGCTTTTCCCGCCGCTGATCACCGGAGTCATGATGATCGTCGTATTGTCGGCCATCATGTCGACGGTCGATTCGTTGCTCTTGCTGGCCTCGTCCGCGGTCGTCCGGGACACGCTGCAAAAAATCGTCGGCAGCGCAAAGAGCGACAAGGCTCTGGCGGGTTACGGCAAGGTCGTGACAATATTGATAGGCATCATCGGCATCGCGTTTGCCATCGAAGAGGTGAAGTTCATATTCTGGTTCATATTATTCGCCTGGTCCGGTCTCGGCGCCGCGTTCGGGCCGGTGATTATCTGCATGTTTTACTACAGGAAATCGACGCTGGCGGGCGCGGCAGCCGGCATGCTCGGCGGGTTTCTGACGAGCGTCGTGTGGGTGCTGGTATTCAAAACGGATACTTATGACCTGTATGAGATGATTCCGGGTTTCATCGTCGGCGTCACACTGACCCTGCTCGTCAGTCACATGACCAAATCCGCAACACGGCAATGAACAGCCGATTACCGCTAATTGGACTGTTTTTTCTGGCTGCCTGCGGCGAACACAACAGGAGCCGAGACTCGTTGCCGACACAATCCTGTACAACGGCAAAGTCCTTACGCTGGACTCGGCATCAAGTCTGAGCCATTGCAACTACTTCAATGCATCGATGACGGCGTCAAAAAATGCGTAACTTTCGGACTCGAGCTCGTCGACCCAGGCATCGGGCCAGTAACTCAACTTAATGATCACTACATCGTCTTTGGGCGCCACGTAGACGAATTGTCCGTATACGCCTTGTGCTTCAAATCGGCCATTCTCGAAAAGCCACCACTGATAGCCGTAACCGAGCGGATACTCTTCGTACAGATTGCCGTATTGAATCGGATCACGATCAGCGCTGGTTGCGGCCCTCACCCATTCAGGTGAAATAAGCTGCTTGCCGTTCGCTTCGCCGTTGTTAGCCATCATAAGGCCGAATCGGCCGTAGTCGCGCAATGTGGCCGTCAGCATACCGCCGGACATCTCGCGACCTATATCGGCGGGGCCGTCCAGCCCCCAGGCCGCGTCGAACTCCATCCCGGCGGGCTGCCACAGCCGATCTTCGAAATACCGGCTCAGACGCTGTTTTGTAACTGTCTCGACCAGCCACCCCAAAATGCAGGTTTCCAGCGTATTGTAGTGGTACTTCGCGCCGGGTGTGTTCGCGCGCTTGAGTTCGTTTGCCCCCTCAATGAATCGATAGCGGTGCCCCACCATCGATCTGTTCCAGTGTTTTACGAGCAAAATAGACTCATCGGCCCAGTCATACGCTTCCTCATCCCATTCGATACCGGAGAGCATCTGCAGCGCATCACGGATGGTAACCCCCTCGTACGCACTTCCGGTCAACGAAGGCAGGTATTTGGTTAGAGGATCATTCACATCATCGATGTAGCCATCCTCGTATGCCATTCCGACCAGCGTCGACGTAAACGATTTGGCCGTGGAAAAAGAAACGAAGCGGCTCGCCGGCGTTGAACCGTTCCGATAAATTTCGGTGACAATCTTTCCGTTTTTGAGAATCAACAACGCGTTCGAATTTGTTTGCTCATTAAAATCATCGACGCCATAAACTGTACCGTCCCACTCATAGCGAAATTCAACTTCGCCTGCCATGTCGGACTTTTCGAGTATCCATGTATTGGATCCTGCCTCGACAATGCGACTCGGGAATATCCTATCGGTCCTCTGAAACTTGATTGAGCGACCTTCGGGTTCAAAATATGCCATGCGGCCTTCTTTACTGCCTGGCTCGGACTGCGGCGCTGCAATGATCATTGAAGACAATGCCACTAACAGAGAGACGACGATATTCGTCGATAAACGGGAAGATTTCATCATTTTTCGGTTCCTGCCAAGTGTCAGTTGCGGAATCCTTCGCTGACGGTTCCGCGTCCCACAATATGAAATGCTTGTGATACTCAACCGTTCCAGCTAGTGTTTTGCAAGTAATATAGCTCGGCAGGACCTGTTGATCGAGCTGCCATTTAGACGCCGTCATCCCGGCAAAAGGGGATATACATGTCGTCGAAGCTTCGGATATCTCGCCGCGATTTCATGAACGGCATGGCGATGAGCCTGGCAGCAGGCACCTCGTTGTCGCCTCTCGAACTCATGGCAATGAAGAATCAAGGTGTACCGGAAGGCCCGTATCCGCCTGCGCTGACCGGCATGCGCGGCAGCCATCCCGGTTCCTTCGAGGTTGCCCATGCCGTGGCGTGGGATGGGGCCAAATATCCGAGGCCGTCTGAGGAAACCGACGACACCTATGAACTTGTGGTCGTCGGCGGCGGCATTTCAGGATTATCGGCGGCGTTGTTTTATCGTCAGCGTGTCGGGCCGGATGCAAGAATTCTCATAATAGACAATCACGACGATTTCGGCGGGCATGCGAAGCGCAATGAATTCAATGTCGATGGCAAGGACCTCATCTGTTACGGCGGCAGCGAGACAATCGACCAGCCGGCACGCTACTCACCGCCGGCCAGTCAGTTGTTGAAAGACGTCGGCATAGTGACGGATCGCTTTTATGAATACTACGATCAGAAGTTCTTCGAGAATCGAGGGCTCAGCAGCGGTATCTGGTTTAGCGAAGAAGCGTATGGAGCCGACGTCTTGGCGAGAAATGTGTTTCGCGATTTTCCGAGGACGCCCGATCGAGCGACGGTCGAAGCTGTAACAAAAAGTTATCCGATTTCGGCTGAGTCAAAGAATGCCCTGGCTGATTTGCTCTTGAACGAGAAGGATTACCTTGCCGACTACGGCATTACGGAAAAAGTGGACATGCTGGGCAAGATCAGCTACTTCGACTTTCTTGTCCAACACACCGGCGTGACTCGGGAAGTCGCCGAAATGTACAACGATACGATGCTCAGCCTGTGGGGTGTCGGTGGAGATGCGTTTTCAGCGCTCAATGCCTACTACTACGGTTATCTGGGGACGCAGGCTCTGGACATGGGCCACGAGGAGGGCGATTTCGAGGAGGACGGAGAACCATACATATTCCATTTTCCCGACGGCAATGCTGGTGTCGCGAGATCGATCGTTCGACAGTTGATACCGGAAGCGGTACCCGGGAGCACGATGGAAGACCTGGTCACGGCGCGCGTGGATTACTCAGCGCTTGATCAGAAAACTTCGAACATACGCATTCGACTGAACAGTACCGGGGTCGACGTCAGGCATACGCCCGATCAAAAACGCGTGGACGTTATCTACGTACATGGCGGTAATCCCTACCGCGTACGCGGCCAACATGTCGTGCTGGCGTGTTACAACAGGATCATCCCGCACATCTGTCCCGAAGTGCCCGAAAGCCAGGCGCAAGCTATTAACTATGCGACAAAGACGCCGCTGGTCTACATCAACATAGCCGTGCGAAATTGGCGTGCATTAGCCGAGCTTGGATTCCACCGGTTCTATGTGCCGAAGTCTGACCTGATGGTTATCTTCAGGATGGACTTTCCGGTCAGCATGGGTGACTACAAATATACTCAGAACCCGGACGAGCCAACCGTACTGCACGGCAAATTCGTTCCTGCGAAACCCTACCAGGGACTGTCGGCGCGGGAACAAAATGTGGTCGGACGACGACGTCTGTATGAAATGAGCTTTGATGATTTCGAGAATGGCATTTTGAGGCAACTGGACGGCGCGTTGTCTGGAGGAGGTTTCGACGTCGAATCTGATATAGCCGCGATAACCGTCAATCGCTGGCCACACGGCTACGCCTATGAGTACATCGGACTGTCCGAACCTCCTGAGTGGAGTCCGGAAAACGGCCCACATATCGAGGGCCGTGCGCAAATCGGACGAATCTCGATTGCCAATTCGGACGCATCTGCATATGCCTACGTGAACGGGGCGATCGACGCCGCCGACAGAGCCGTCAAAGAACAAATAGGCTAGAACAAGCGGCTCGAGCCGCGTAGGGAGGTAACCCGATGGACGACTTTGGCGCGATCGTGCTGATGCCGACGCTGATCGTCTTTATCCTGGCGATTGTCACGCACCGGCCGATCGAGTCTCTGGTCGCAGGCTCGCTGGTCGGTCTGGGCATCGCCCATGGCGCCGATTTCGTAACCGGCTTCGCCGACACTTCCCTGAGGGTAATGATGGACGAGACGGTTGCCTGGGTAATCCTGGTCTGCGGGTTCATGGGCAGCCTGATCGCTTTGCTGATACGGACGGGTGCGACCGGGGCTTTTACGTCCAGGATGACCCATCTCGTCAGGACGAGGCAAAGTTCGCTGTTCCTGACCTGGGGCCTGGGGATTTTCATGTTCGTCGACGACTACCTGAACTCGCTGGCCGTCGGATCCGCGATGAGGAATCTCACGGACAAATACAAGATATCGAGAGAAATGCTCGCTTACGTGGTCGATTCAACGGCGGCACCGATCAGCGTCATCATCCCGCTGTCAACCTGGATCATCTTCTTCGCCGCGCTTCTGGAGGATAACGGCATCGCTGCGGAAGGCGAAGGCGTCCTGACCTATATCAAGGCGATACCATACATGTTCTACCCGTGGGTCGCCGTGCTGCTGGTTCCGTTGGTTATCCGGGGCACGATACCGGCACTGGGTGCGATGAAGAAGGCGGAGTCCAGAGCCGAGCAGACCGGCGAAACCGTCCCTCCCGGCGCCGAACACATAGAGCAGGCGAACCAATCGATCATTGCAAAGGAAGGCGTGTCGCCTAGGATGTCGCTGTTCGTTGTTCCGATGCTGTCGCTGATTGCGTTTACCTTGTACTTCGACCTGGACTTCCTCAAGGGCATCTATGTGAGTCTCGGCGCCACTGCAATATTCGTTATGGCAACCAGGACGCTCGGCATGCACGACGCGTTCGATACGGTGATCGACGGCTTCAAGACAATGATCGAACCGTTGGGCGTGCTCGTTGCTGCGTTTGTCCTGAAAGACGTCAACGATGTACTGGGACTCGCACCCTATGTTATCGAAACGATTCAACCGCTGATGACGCCGGAACTTCTGCCCGCAATCATCTTCGTGACGATGGCGCTCGTGTCCTTCACGACGGGATCGAATTGGGGCGTATTCGTAATCGTACTGCCCATCGTCACGGCGCTGTCCAACATATTACAGGCAGATATGACATTGGTTATCGGTGCGACGCTGTCTGCAAGCACGTTCGGCAGCCACGCCTGCTTTTATTCCGATGCAACCGTACTAACGGCACAGGCGAGTGGTTGCACGCCGTTTCAGCACGCCATCACACAGATTCCGTATGCATTGATCGCTGCTGTCATTTCAGCCATTGGATATATCCTGTTGGGTTACTGGTAGGGGTGCTTACGATGAAAAGAATCTTGATAACCGTTTCCGCTGTCGGCTTGATCGGGTTAGTCGCCGGGGCGATGTCTGAACAGGGGATGCGGCATCCGGCAAAGATCAGCAAGGAAGATATCGCAGGAAGGATTTTCGAGCGGCCGGACATGATCGAGACCGATCACGGTGATCACACCACGCTCGATGTCACGACCCTGCTAAGCAGCGACAAGAAGTTTGCCAGTGGCATGTACCGGTCCGGCAAGACCCGCTCCGTGATCGACGAGCCATACGGGGTCGATGAATTCATGTATTTCCTCGAAGGCGGCGTAACGCTGACCTCGAAGGACGGCACAGTACAGAATATCAATGCCGGCGAAGCGGTCACGATTCCCAAAGAATGGATGGGAATCTGGGACACCGACGGCTACACGAAAATCTGGGTGATCTATTCTGAGGACGGCTCCGGGCTGTAGCGAGAGATGAGTCGGATTACGCGGAGGAAATTCCCGGGATCATCGGCCGCCGCCGTACCGCATGGGCTGGCCGCTGCCCCGGTGATTAGTGTGGTGCTCGATACCAACGGTGGCGTCGAGCCGAGCACACCGGCAGATATTGTGCTGCAGCCACAGATCAACCTCTCGATTCAAGGCTTTCCCTTGAATGCCGAGACAGCCGAATGGACCGCGCCGCTGGAGGAAGAGCTAAAAAACCTGTAGTCGGACCTCGAAAAAGCCAGGAAC
>JBHIDG010000004.1:0-23775 GCA_046760025.1 Woeseia sp.
ACCGGCTGTTGCGCTGTGGCAGAGACGCTTTTCGCCGTGATGACGCCACGACAGTGGAGATTGCCGGGGAACGCCACCAGTTACAGATTTTTTCTTCGCCGCCGAAGCTGATCGTCGTCGGCGGTGTGCACATCGCCCAGGCCCTGATCCCCATGGCCCGGATTGCAGGGTACGAAGTACAGTTGATCGATCCGCGCACGGCTTTTGCTTCGCCCGGGCGTTTTCCCGACACCGACATCAGTAACGCGTGGCCGCGGGAAATAATGCCGGAGTTGTCGCCGGATGCGCGCACCGCCATCGTCACGCTCAGCCACGACGCCAAGATCGACGATCCGGCGCTTGCGGCCGCACTGGAATCCGAAGCGTTTTACATCGGCGCTCTCGGCAGCGGAAAAAACCACGCGAAGAGAATGAAGCGGCTCGCCGATCGCGGCTTCGACGACAAAACGCTGGGGCGGATCTCCGGGCCGATCGGCCTGCCACTGGGCGGACGGTCACCTTCCGAGATTGCCGTCTCGATACTCGCCGAGATAATTCAGTCCCGCTATGCCGACAATTCCTGAGGCCGGTCACCGCCCAGGGTACGCACGTATTCGGCGAGCCTGTCGGCGAGTGCCCGGTACCGGGCCGAACGGCCACTTCGCTCATCGTCGCTGACGATGCGCCGGAATTCTGCTGCCACTTCCTGCATTGCATTATCGGGAATGATCTGCCTGGCCATCGGATAGAGCACATGATCTTCCTTGTTGATGTGCTCACGCAGCAGATTGACGTAATTGAACACATTTCGAACGATATCATTAGCAGCCCCGGCATCGCCTGATTTCATCTGCTCTGCCGCATTGCGGAATCCTGCCGTATACCTCCTGCCCTGCTCGTGCTCCTGCAGCATGACGGCAACCGGGCCGGTGTCCTGCGGCATGTCTCTCGCCGTCATCGCCGCAAACAGGATGTCTTCTTCCTTGGCGTGATGACACCGATCGGCAAAGCCGGCAACGAATTCAGCCGCCTCGAGGAAGAAGTCGGTACTGACGGTTTCGCCGCCGTCCAGGCGTCCGGCACCTTCCTCGAGACAATCGAGGACCCGTTCTATGACACGATGTTCGTCTTCGAGAATTTCTGTCGGGGTCATGGATTCTTCTCCGCCGTTTCACGCGCATTCGCCTTGTCGGCCGGGCAGGCCGCGCTGGTCGGTTCCGCCACGCCGGTCAACGGGCACTCGACCTCCTCGGCGCCGAGGTCGACCGCCAGGACGGGGCCGCCGGCGTCGCGGGTATCCGGGTCGGCAGACGGCACACCATGTTCGGCCTCACGCAGCTTGTCGTGACGAAAAGCGCCCCACAGCGCCGCGCCGATGGCGCCGGCGTAGATCGAGTCCGGGTGACTCAGGACCTTCACCGTCAGCTTCTGCTCGATGACCTGCTCCTCCATCGCCTGGATCAGGCCCTCGTCGGCCGCGAGACCGCCGGTCAGCAGCAGGCTTCCCTCCCGGGCCTTTATGGATTTCAGGAGTCTGACGAGCCGGCTTGCCATGGCGATATGAATGCCCTTCAGGATGTTCGCCGTGCTGATGCCCCTGGAGATCATATTGATCACGTCGGTCTCGGCAAGAACGGCGCAGATGCTGCTGACGGTCTCGGGATTGTCGGCGGTCTTGGAAATCCCGCCCACCTCTTCGAGGGCAACGCCGAGGTAACGTGCAATGTTCTCCAGGAACTGTCCCGATCCCGACGCGCACTGGCTGGTCATCTTGTAGGTCAGCACCTTGCCGCGCTGGTCGGTTGCAATCGCCCTTCCGTGCAGCGCGCCCGCATCGATTACGGCATTGATGCCCGGTTGCAGATAGACGGCTCCGCGCGCGTGGGTCGTCATCGAATAAAAATGCCCGGTGCGAAACGGAATGTTTTCACCGTCGCCGGTGGTCGCGACATAGTCGATGCGTTCGGGGTCCAGGTCGAGCTCCGCCGTCATATTGTCGTAGGCGTCCCTGGCCAGAAGCATGGGGTTGCGCCGGCGGATCCGGCTGGTATGCCTCGCCAGCCATCTGGTCTCTCCGCCGGAGACATCGAACAGGACTGTCTTGACTGCGCCGGTGCCGAGGTCGATTCCTGCTGCCAGTGTCATTTCCGGACCCTCGCTCAGTGCACGGCGACGCGTCGCGCGAATATGGCGGCGCCCAGCGCCCCCGTATAAATGGAATCCGGGTCCACGTTCATGGTGACTTCACCATAATTCTCGAAGGCGATTTGTTTCAGCACGGCCACGGCCGCCTCGTTTTTTGCGACCCCACCGGTAAACGTAAATTGATCGCGTATGCCGCCCGATCTCGACAGGATCGACATCGCGCGCAGGATGATCGCGCGGTGCAGCCCGGCGACGATGTCCTCGCGTTTCTCGCCCATCGACAGACGGTCGCGAAGTTCCGCCCCGGCGAAAACGGTGCAGGTCGAATTGATACGCACCTTTCGTTTTGACTGCATTGCCATCGGTCCGAGTTCGTGGAGGCCGAGGTTCATTTCGTCGGCGATATAGCCGAGATACCGGCCGCAACCCGCCGCGCAGCGATCGTTCATCTGAAAACTCTCGACGATCCCCTGCGGATCGACCTGTATCGCCTTGGTGTCCTGCCCGCCGATGTCGAGCACGGTCGCCGTCTTCGGATACATGATGTGGGCGCCGAGGCCGTGGCACAGGATCTCGGAGCGGATGTGTTCCTTCGAGAACGGCAGGGTGGCCCGACCGTATCCGGTTCCGATCACGTAGCCTTCCTCGAATTCGGTGCCCAGTATGGTTTCGAGGGGCGTCCGCAAATCATCGAGCAGCCCGGAAAAGCCGCTCGTACGCTTGCAGGTCCGCTCGAGTGCGCCCATGAATTTCGATTCATCGGCTATATTGCTAATACGGTTTTCGACGTCGATTATCGATCGGTCATAGACGTTCAGCATCGACTCGAAACTGATCCTGCTGCCCTGGACGGTCGACTCCGACGCCTTGGAGTACTGCGACCCTGCAATGTCGCGGAAGAAGTCGGACTTTCTGCGCGATCCGGGTTCGAACAGCTTCGGCGCCTCATCCCGGAGTTGCCGAAATACTCCTGCGAGTAATGCCCGGGTTTCCGCCGCCTCCTTGCCGAGGCGCCTGTCTCCGGAGCTGTCGAGGCAGACGCTCTCGAGCTCGGTGAGTTGCTCCAGATATTGTTCGAGACGGAAATCCTGTTCGAAGCTACCCAGGAACCGGTCGAGTCGGCCCTCGAGCGCAGGCAGGTCATTGAGCAATTGCCGGAACATAAAAAATCGCGTGTCGAGAAATGCCTCCTGCCTGGCAACCTCTGCGGCGATTCCGTAATTCGAGCGCGAGTTCGTGATGCCGCGACCCAGCACCGTCTGATCGCCACCGAGCACGATGGCTTTTGTCGTGGTCGATCCCAGATCGATGCCGACGAATGTCTTCATGCCGCCGTCATTGCCTCGCCGCCTGCTCGCTTTTGCTCGATCATCTGGAAGTAGCTTTCGAGCCGGTTTTTCACGTTCGCCGGCGAAAAATACCGGGGATCGACAAGATCGGTCTCGATGAATCCCGCCGGCTTTCCGGTTCGCTCTTCGATTTCGCGCAGCATCAGCAATTGACCGGCCGAGAAGCTGTTGCAGCTCTTGATCGAATTGACCAGAAAGCCGTCGGCCGCATATTCGTCCATGTAGGTGCAGAGCATGTTGACTCTGGACGGCAGGCTGTGATTCGTATAACAGCCGAGGCAGTAGTCGGCGAGCGTCTCCAGAGGATGGTCGGGATCGTGCCGAAAGCCGAAATCGTAGACGCCGCCGACTTTGGTGTACGAACTGGCCACGACGACGGCGCCTTCGTCGTAAAACATCTTCCAGAAGTCGCGGAAGTGGGTCCAGTTCGGCGGCCCTTCCACGACCAGGCGAATCCGTTCGTCGTCGAGTATGCCTTCCGGGGTAAGTGGCCCCAGACCCTTGTCGATTCTCTCGCCGACCTCCTTGCGCAGGGCACGATAATAGTCGGTCGCTTGCCTGCTGCCGCGAAACGACGCAAAAATCGGCCCGCAATAATAGATGCCACCGAAGTAGGCGTCGATCGGTGCGGGCCGGATTTTTGCCGACTGCAATACCCACACCAGATCCTCTTCCGCTTTGGCGGACTCTTTCAGGTTTTCCCGCAGACGATCTATGTCGAACTTGACGCCACTGACTCGTTCCAGAGTCGGGATAACCTGTTCCTTCAACTGCATCACGACGAAATCGCGCATGTTGTCGGTGATCTTGCCGTCGGCCTGGTACGGCACGTGCAGCATCGCCGTTTCGCAATCGTACTGATCGCGCACCAGCTCGAACCATTTCATGAACGTGAAACAGCCCGTATAAGAAAGAAGCAGGACGTCCGGGGTCGGCAACGGCTTGCCGGTCGGCCCGACCTGGCCTTTTGCCATCATGCCGAGATCGCTCTTGACATAGGTACAGACGTCTTCCGAGTGCCCCGAACGCTCCGCCTCCATGATGTAACCGCCGGTCTTTTTCCTCATGGCGGCCTGCAGCGCGTTGATCTCCGGAAGATTGCGCACGAAGTCGAAACACATCAGAAGCTCGTTGAGGTTTCCCGGCACGAAGGTCGAAGAAATCTTCCTGCCGTCTTCATGGGCCCTCGCCAGCGCATCGAAATTGGCGCTGATCATGGCCTTTTGCAGCAACATCGATTCTTCTTTCTGGACTTCCGGCTGTTCGCTCGCGGTGGCGTTCATGCGGCGCTCCATAACTTGATCGAATCCGCAAATGTTCCCGCCTGTTCGCGAATGGGTTGCAGTTGACCCGAGTTCTCGGCGAACTTGAATGCCGTGTAAGGGATTCCCCGGGCGTTCAGTGCTCTCTGCAGCATGGGCCGGTCAAGAAGCGCCGGATCACAGAAACTAGGGCTTGCGAAGATGACGCCTTCCGCCCTGTTCCTTCGTACCGACTCGATAAGAAATTTGCCCTTGTCTTTCTTATCCGGCGTGTACCTGCAGGATGTTTCGCACGAGTAACTGATGTACGCGTCGCTCAGGTTTTTCACCGGATCGCCGTGCGTCGGCACGTCTTCGAGCAGCCAGCGGGCCACGAGCATGAAATCATCGTCGACCACGTAACAGCCGGCCATCTCGATCGACTTCAGCAGTCCGAACGGCGGCTGCTCGCAGAAAAGCCCGTTGATGACGACTCGACAGTTGTCCCTGACGGGGCGTTCGGTTGCTTTCGCTGCATCGAGAAAGTCCTGGATAAGCCGCGTGTGCTCCTCGACCGGCAGGACCATGCCGGCCCGCATCAGCAGGTACAGCTCGGGAGTCGGTACCTGCCACGGCTCTGCGGAGCGGTAGGCGTATATTTTGCCGATCGCCCGTCGATTCTCGTTATACAGGGCGATCGACTGGCGTAGCGCCGTGTCCGTAATTTCGCGGCCCGCTAGCCGCGCCAGGTCGTCGCGGAGCACTTGCAGCTCGCGGGTGTAAAAGGCGCCGCCTACTCGCGAGTCGAAGTTCTGCGGCGCGTCGAAATAGCGAATCAGCCTGTCCGGAAACTTGAGCTGCCACATCCCGGAGAGATTGCGGATTACGTCGCAGGTGCTCGGAAACAGCATGCCGTCGAGACAGTCGAGCCTGCCGGTAACCGCCAGCTCGATGGTCGAGCGGGGGATCCTGCAGATATAGCTCTGGTAATGCGCGTCCCAGTGTATGACGTCGAGCGCCTCACCACCGCCGAGCACTCCGACTGGCAACATGCCGGCGGCGTGAATGATTTCCCTGGGCACATACACCGGCATGTACCCTATCGCGCGCCGGGCCTGGCCTGCCGCCTTCCATTGCCTGACGGAGCTGAATTCCAGGTCCTCGTAGAGGTGCCGGCAGTAATCGACGATCTCCTGTAATGACATCATCGGCATTTTCCGGATAAAGTGGTATAATCGTACCGAAATACGTGTTTAGCGTCAACAATGGTAAATGGGGCGTGACACCCCGTGAACTGTACGATTTATGCGTCGGACGGTGTCGCCTGCCGATGTTAGGATAGGCCGGTCTCCGGGTGATGACAGACATGGTTGCAGCAGATTTGAACAACAAGAAAATCGCGATCGACATCCGGGCAGCCGGGGCGGCCGACCTCGACGCCATCGTGGCGCTGGACGCAGCGCAGACAGGGGCGGCCAAGACCCGTTACTGGACGAAAGTCCTGGAGGGATGCACGAGCCGCAGTCAGGGCGACAGGAGGTATTTCCTCGTGGGCAGGACCCCGGACGGCGAGCTCCTGGGATTTATCGTCGGGGAAATCCGTGCCTGGGAATTCGGCTCGCCGCCGTGCGGCTGGGTGCTCGCCCTGAACGTGACTCCCGGACACCGTGAACGCGGCATCGGCACCATGCTCTTCGACGCCCTGTGCGCCGAGCTCAAAAGGGATGGCGTGACGACCATCCGCACCATGGTGCTCGCCAGCGACAGGGTGAATCTGTCTTTCTTTCGGGGCGAGGGCCTCGCCGCAGGCCCCTATATCGAACTCGAGAGGCAACTGGATTAAGTGCTGTACGGCAGCCAGGGGCTCGGCAGACCATGAAGTTGCAAAAGGCAAGTCGCTATGCACTGTACGCGGTGCTGCACCTGGCCGGCGAGCCGGGCAGACAGTTCTCCACCGCCGATATCGCCGAGGCCTACGGCATCTCGATGCATCACCTCGCAAAAGTCATGCGGACCCTGGTGCGCAGCGGACTCATCGAATCCGTCAGGGGGGTGGGCGGCGGCTATCGCTTTGCCGGCAACGTGCGGCGCACGACACTCTGGGACGTTATCCATGAATTCGAATCGCTGGAATCGGATCTGGATGCGGCGGACGATTTGACCGGCAGTGCCGAGATCGTCATCAGCGGTCTGGAGACGGTGACCAATGAGATCGACGGACTGATCCGTGCAACGCTCGACTCCATTACCCTGAAAACGCTGCTCCGATACGGCGTCGACAGCCTGGCGCGGGATCGCTGAGTCAGGCGTTCAGCGTTTCGTATTTCCGCTGCAGTTCCTCGGGCGATTCCACGAAATCCGGATTCGAGACGATGCAGTTGTCCTCCGGACAGACGAGCTGGCATTGCGGCTCGTCCTCGGCGCCGACGCATTCGGTGCATCTGAGCGCGTCGATGATGTAGATCGGATCGCCGACACTGATCGCCTCGTTCGGACAGACCGGCTCACAGGCGTCGCAGGCCGTGCATGCGCTGTTGATCATCAATGCCATCGATCACCTCCCGTCTCACGCATCGGGTCGGTTGGCTCTCGCGGCCGGCATCAGGCTTTCGGTCAACTCCTCTGTCCACGGTTCGCCCGCCGCCAGCGCCTGCCTTAGCCTTTCGAAATCGATCTCGCGCGCGCCGCCGGCCGGTTCATTGAACGCCCTGAAGCCCGCGCGCGCCTCGGTCATCATATTCAATGCCAGCCAGGACCGTGAATTCTCCTTGTTGGCATTCCAGGCATTCAGTTTGGGCTTGCGCAATTCCTCCAGCGTCTTGGTCAGGCATTCCGGAAACATGTGGACAAACTTCGCACAGAGACTCTCGACGGCTTCGTCCAGCAAGCCGAGATCGATAGTGCCCTTCTTGAGCAACGCCTTACCCGCTGCGAGCTCCTCCCCGGTCTTGGATTCGCCGTGAATGATCCGGCCGTAATCGTCGAGGTAGCGACTCGTTTCGACAAGTGGATTCGGCACGAAATCGCCGTCGACCCTGAGGGCCGGAACCAGCTCCGAAATAATCCCCAGACGGTACGCCTTGTGCGCCGACCAGGGCTCGCACAGGGTACCGGACACCATCGCCTGCTCGCAGCCCAGCATGACGGGAAGGAAATCGGTGGCGCCACCGATCGGGGCCGAGCCGTGCTTGGGACCGGCCTGGCCGAACCTCGCCAGGTCGTGGGCTATCGAGAAATCGCAGGCCATGCCGATTTCCTGCCCTCCTCCGATGCGCATGCCGTTGACGCGGCATATGACGGGCTTGTCGCAGGCCAGAATCGCAGAGACCATGTCGTTGAACAGACGCATGTACTGGCGGTATTCCTGTGGATTTCCCGCGTAATACTCCGCATATTCCTTGGTATTGCCGCCCGAGCAAAACGCCCTGTCACCCGTGCCCGTGAAAACCACGGTGACGACATCGCGCATGGCGCTCGCCCGCCTGAATGCGAGCATGATTCCCTTGACCATCCCGGTCGTATAGGAGTTGTATTGCTGCGGGTTATCGAGCGTGATCCAGGCGTGGTAAAGCCCTTCGATGATCCGCCCACCCGTCGAGCACGCCGGCTTTTTCTCGAGGATCACGCCCGGCACCACGACCTCCCCCGCCAGATCGTAGTCCACCAGTTCCTTCGCGGATTTGCTCACAGCAGCCTTGGCATTCATCGTGATGTTCCTCCAAAGGCAACGCGGGTTTGCTTCTTGCGTGTATAACGGTATTATAGTACCGTATTACCATTATAGTCAACGGCAGCTTCACGCTGGCCCGGCTTATTCATGAATCGCCGCGATGATTGCGCAGAGATTTGTTCGCACAAGCGAATTTCCGACCGAGCGGAATACCGGTGTGTATTTCCAAGGGAGGAAAATTTCTTGTGCGGACAAGGATCAAGCAAGGGCACGAGCGCATTTATGAATCATCCGGGCTAGGGGTCGCGTATGACAGATCAGCTGCGCAACGGGGATTCGTTCTCGGCGGCCCTGGTCGGCAAGGGCGGCTCCGGGATCGTCACCGCCGGCGAGATGCTGCTGGCCGCCGCCGCCCGCGCCGGGCGTTATGGAATGATGGTCCGTGCGGTCGGCCCGCAAATCCGGGGCGGCGAATCGGCGGCACTGATTCGCCTCGGCCGCGCTCGGATCGACTGTCTCGACGATCGCTGCGACGTCCTGATCGACGTCGACGGCAATTATGCCGAGCGCTTTCTTGCCGACGTCCGTATCGACACCGACAGCATCGTCGTGACCGACCCGGCCATGGAGTCATTGCCCGGGTCCGTCACATCGGCCGGCGCGCAGCTTCACCAACTCGAGATGAGCGCGCTGGCCGAAACAGTCGACGGCGGGCGGGCCAACATGGTTGCCCTGGGTCATGCGGCGAGACTTGCCGGGATCCCGGCTGCTGCGGTCGCCCAGGCGATTGAAAGAGAACTCGGACGCAAAGGTGCCCGGGTGGTCGATGCCGGTCGCGAAACGGCGATGCTCGGCTACGACCGGGCGTCGAAGGCTGCGCCACTGGGCTCCGATCCGGCTGCCGAAGCAACAGATGATCGTTGGCTGATCAGCGGCAACCACGCGACCGGCCTGGGAGCGCTTCGTGCCGGCATACGTTTTGCGGCCGCCTACCCGATTACACCGGCGACCGAGATCCTGGAATGGCTGGCCCCGAGACTCAATGACGCGGGCGGCACTCTGGCGCAGGCGGAGGACGAGCTTGCGTCGATCAACATGGTCATCGGTGCTTCATTCGGCGGCATACCATCACTGACGGCGACCTCGGGCCCGGGATTGTCGCTGATGATCGAGAGTCT
This sequence comes from Woeseia sp., assembly GCA_046760025.1. Taxonomy (GTDB): domain Bacteria; phylum Pseudomonadota; class Gammaproteobacteria; order Steroidobacterales; family Woeseiaceae; genus JACZWL01. The sequence goes on from JBHIDG010000004.1 coordinate 9,563, forward strand.
CGGCCTCGCGGTGTGCGCCGAGATTCCACTCGTCGTCGTCAACGTTATGCGGGCGGGTCCGTCCACCGGTATCCCGACGAAATCCGAGCAATCGGATTTCAATTCGGCGGTCTACGGCCTGCACGGGGACGCGCCACATATCGTCGTGGCGCCGAATTCGGTGACAGACTGCGCTTATACGATGCAGTGGGCCGTGCATCTGGCGGAAGCGTTACAGACCCCGGTCATCGTGTTGTCGGACCAGTTCATCGGTCAGGCGACGGTTATCGCCGATCCGATACCGGCGATTTCGCATTTCGCGAGGAGAAAACTGGCCAACAACGTCGCCAACGACTTCGAGCGCTATGCAATGACCGCGGACGGTATCTCGCCGATGCCATTGCCGGGCACGCCGGGCGGCCAGTACACCGCCGACGGTCTGGAACACGGCGTCAAGGCCGTTCCCTCCGGCACCAGCGACGATCACCGCACGCAACTCGACAAGCGGGCCACGAAAATCAGCGATTTCGATTACGGCGTGAACTGGGCGGACATCGAAGGGGACGGTGACCACGCGATTCTGACCTGGGGTTCCACCACCGGCACGGTCAGAGAAGCGATGCGCAGGCTCCCCTGCGAAATTGCCGTCGGTCTCAGATTGATTTCCCTGCGGCTGCTCTTGCCGGTCCGGCCGCAGGAGATGACGGAAGCGCTTGGCGGTGTCCACCGCCTGATCGTCATCGAACAGAATCACACCGGCCAACTTTACCGGTTCCTGCGCGCCTGGTATGAACTGCCGGCAGATGTTGCGACGATGCATCGTCCCGGGCCTTCGGTTTTTCGCCCCGGAGAGATCGCCGCACGACTGCGCGAGTGGTGCGAGCAATGAGTATACAGGCGTCTCGCCGGCTCAAGGCGAGCGACTACAAATCGAATACCAAACCCGTCTGGTGTCCTGGTTGCGGTGACTTCCACGTGCTTCTGAGTCTCGCCAAAGCGCTGGCGGAACTCGGCCTACAACCGGAGCAAATTGCAGTGGTCTCCGGTATCGGCTGTTCATCGCGCATCCCGGCATATGTGAACTGTTACGGATTTCACGGTATCCATGGCAGGGCACTACCGCTCGCGACGGGTCTCAAAGTGGCGCGGCCCGATCTGACTGTCGTCTGCGCCAGCGGCGACGGCGATGGTTTCTCGATCGGCGGCAACCATCTGCTGCATGCCTGCAGACGCAACGTGGACATGACCTACATCGTGATGGACAACGAAGTGTACGGCATGACCAAGGGCCAGCCGTCTCCGACCACGGATCCCGACTGGGATAGCAAGCTGGCGCCCGGCGGACCCGGTATTTCGCCATTCCATCCGCTGGTGATTGCGCTCGCTTCGGGAGCCAACTTCGTCGCTCGATCATTTTCGGGTGATCCGAACGGTACCGCGCGGACCCTTGTCGATGCGATATCGCATCCCGGGTTTTCGTTCGTGCAGATACTGAGTCCCTGTGTAACGTTTCGCCCGGACCAGAGAAAGTGGAAAGACAAGGTACACCCGCCTCCGGTCGCGCTCACGACAGATGCGGCACAGGCCGCCCGGCGTGTCATGACCGACGACGGCTTCAATGTCGGCGTCCTGTACAAGGGTTCGCGCGAACCCTACCGGCAATTCGTCGGAGAGGACATCGGGTACGAACGCGATATCGATGAGGAGTTTCTGGTATGAGTACGACACAACCGGATTTTTCCGGACACTTTACGCTGGCCGAGCTCCTCGTCCATGCGCTGGTTATAGAACTCGAGGCAGTGCAGAGCTACAAGGAGCTCGCGGCGCAGATGGAACAGTGCGGCAATTCGGAGGTTGCAGACGTATTTGCACAGATGTCGAAGCTGGAGGCCGCTCACGCGAAAAAGATCCGTGAGAAGGCAGGAGACATGGCACTTCCGGAACTTGCGCCCTGGGAGTATCGCTGGCCAGGGCTCGAAGCCCCGGAGAACGTCGACGTTTCGAACATTCACTATCTTATGACGCCGCATCAGGCGCTCGAACTCGCGCTGGACAACGAAGTGAATGCCCTGGCGTTCTTTGAGGCCATAGCGGACGGATGCACGGATAAGCGCGTACGCTCGCTGGCACGAGAGTTCGCCGAGGATGAACGTCAGCACGTCGCCTGGATGGAGGACTGGCTTACCAAATACCCCGAGCCGCCTTCCGACTGGGATTATGACCCGGATCCACCGGCGGAAATCGATTAGCGCGGAGGCAAATCAGATGACGGACACTCCACTGAAGGTCTGGCTCGAACGCGACCAGCAGATTCTGAGGCTGCAACTGGCAAAGCCGAAGGCAAACATCATCGACGCCGCAATGATCCGTGCCCTCTCCGCTACCCTCGATAATCACGCGACTGACAGTCGCCTGATGTCGGTCGTGCTCGACGCCGCCGGCCCGAATTTCAGTTTCGGCGCCAGCGTCGAGGAACATCTGCCCGACCGATGCGCCGAAATGCTCGAGAAGTTCGATTCCCTGATCTTGCAGATGATCGGATACCCGATCCCGATTGTCGCCGCCGTACACGGCCAGTGCCTCGGCGGCGGCCTCGAAATCGCGTGCGCGTCAAATTTCATCATTGCGGCGCCGGATGCCCGGCTGGGTCAGCCGGAAATATCTCTCGCCGTGTTTGCACCGGCTGCGTCCTGCCTCCTGCCGGAACGGGTCGGTCAGTCACAGGCGGAAATGCTGCTGCTATCGGGCCGGAGCATCGACGCGATGAGGGCCAGCAAGATCGGCCTGGTCGATGAGATCACCGATCAGCCGACGGAAGCTGCACTCGCCTGGATAGATGAAAACATCATCGACAAGAGCGCGAGTTCGCTGCGCATCGCCGTCGCCGCCGCTCGCCACGACTACATGTCACGCGTTAAGGAAAAACTCGAGGCGCTCGAAGCCATGTATATCGATGAACTGATGAAAACCAGAGATCCGGTCGAAGGTCTGACCGCATTCCTCGAAAAGCGCAAGCCTGTCTGGGAACACGACACGACGGCGGCCGGCAAATGAACGCCTATCGCTGGGTGATGGACGAGCCGGGCAGGCCGTTCTCGAGACGGGATTTCGAGCCCGACGAACCGGCGGCCAACGAGGTCATCGTCGAGATCGCCGGCTGCGGCATCTGTCATACCGATCTGGGTTTTTTCTACGACGGCGTCAGAACCAGGCACGCCTTGCCGCTGACCCTCGGTCACGAGATCAGCGGTCGCGTCACGAGCACGGGCGGCGCCGCAAAGGAGTGGCGGGACAGGGCGGTCATCATCCCGGCCGTCATCCCCTGTGGTTCGTGTGATCTCTGCGATCGAGGCCGCGGCACGATCTGCAGGCAGCAGAGATCACCGGGAATCGATATGCACGGCGGATTCGCAACGCATATCACCGTACCATCGGCGGGCCTCTGTCAAGTCGATGCCGGCCGATTGGCCGAAGTCGGTATGGAACTCCCTGATGCGTGCGTCGTCGCCGATGCATTGACGACCCCGTACCAGGCGGTCGTCCAGGCCGGGGTCGAACCCGGAGACCTGACGATCGTCATCGGCGTCGGCGGTATCGGCGCTTATGCCGTTCAACTCACGCATGCCAGGGGAGCGACGGTAATCGGCATCGACATCGACCAGGCGAAGCTGGACCGGCTCGCAGACCATGGTGCCGGCATGACCGTCAATGCGCAGGAAGTACAGGGCAGGGCTATCCGGGATGTTATCCGGGAATACGCGAAAGACCGGGGCTTGCGACAGACGGAATGGAAGATCTTCGAATGTTCCGGCACCGCGGCCGGTCAGGCAACTGCATTCGGACTCCTGACCTATGGAGCGTGTCTGTCGGTGGTGGGCTTCACCATGGACAAGGTAGAGCTCCGCCTCTCCAACCTGATGGCGTTTCATGCCCGTGCGCTCGGCAACTGGGGATGTCTGCCGGAGCACTATCCGGACGCACTCGAACTGGTCCTGACCGGGCAAGTGTCGATGCTGCCATTCATCGAGCGGCACCCGATGTCGGAAATCAACGAAATATTCGCCAGGGCACATGCCGGCGAGCTGGACCGGCGCGCCATCCTGGTGCCGGATGAATAAGGCGAGTCGCGCAGCGCGAAGATCCCGATGCCGCCCATTGGTCGCCGATGATCTCGACCGGGTGATCGGAATCGACAGCGAATATACCGGACGGCGGCGCGACGGCTTCTATCGCAACAGGCTACAGGCCGCTCTTGCCGAGCCGCGCGGTTTCGTCTACCTCGGCTTCGAAGGCGGCACCGGATTGCAGGGTTTTCTTCTCGCCCGGTTGACCGAAGGCGAATACGGCACACCGGCGCATTCGGCCTCGATGGATGCCATCGGCGTCGATCCGGCAGTCCGCCGACAGGGCGTCGGCAAGTCGCTCATGGCAGCGTTGGGCGAAATCCTGAAGCACAAGGGTGTACAGACGATTCGATCCCAGGCCGACTGGCGCACCCTGGGTATGCTGGCGTTTTTTGCGGGCACCGGTTTTACGCTGGCGCCGCGGCACGTGCTCGAGAGAGATGTCGCCCATTCGGAAGACGCCGCCCGCGATGTGATCGAAGAAACCGGTGGACCGGGTGCGCTGGCGCGCGACGACATACCGAGTCGCTCGATGTGTGCCGATGATCTGCCGGCGATCGTAAAGATCGACCGTAAGCTTACGGGCAGCGGGCACCGCGCCTGGCATGAGCGAAAGCTCATCGAGGCGCTCGGAGAATCCGGAATCCGCGTTTCTCTGGTCGCCGAACAAGACGAGCATGTCGTCGGTTTCGCAATGGCGAGGGTGGACTTTGGCGAGTTCGGCCACGTCGAGCCGGCTGCGGTACTGGACAGTATCGCGGTAGACCCCGACTACGCGCATCACCGCGTCGGAACGGCATTGTTGTCGCAGTTATTGGCCAATTTGAGAGCGCTTCATATCGAGGTCATCCGCTTGGAGACCGATGCGGAACACTTCGACGTGCTTTCGTTTCTGCAACGCAACGGATTCTCTCTGTCTCAGCGTCTCGCCTTCGACCGCCAAGTCCGGTAAGGCAAACCCGGACCTGACTCCCGGAACGGCTTAATCGACGCCGGAAGTCGTGTCACCGAACACGCGACGATAATACTCGAAGAAATCGCCCTGCCAGTTTTGCATCAGGATTTCGAGGTTATGCGGGCTGTCGGGCACGATCCCCCACTGATGCTCGATGGCGAGATCATCGAGCGCCGAATGATAGTTCCGGTTCCAGTCGAGCAGGAGGTCGTCGGCACCCACGAAGACCCGCATACTGGTCTTGCCGCGAATATTTTCCGCTGCAGCTTCGAGTACCCGCCAGGGCGATCGTTCCCGGGCGTAGCCGGGGTCGCCGCCGAATACGTTTTCGAATATCGCACGGCGCCGCGCGCGCAAGGTCTCCGGGGTGTGCAGCGCGCCGGCCAACACGGACACGGACGAAAACAGCTGCCGGTACCTTATCCCCAGGTACGCCGCGCCGTAGCCGCCCATGGAAAATCCCTCGATCGCCCGTCCGCGCCGCTCGGCGATGGTGCGATAGTTACCGTCGACATACGGAATCAGCTCCTCGATGATCAGGGTCTCCATCGGCAGCCGGCCGTCCTTCGAGTCGACCCACATGCTCAGGCCCGTTGGGTCGATGCAGCTCACCAGGATCATTTCCACCGCATCCCCGGCACGGATGGCGGCATCCAGACGCTTCGCGACCGGCGTGGCGCTGTAGGGTCGCTCGTACGCGCCGTGCAGCCAATAGACTACCGGGTAGCTCTTGCCGCCGGTCTCGTAGCCGGGCGGCAGGTAGACATAGAAACTGACGTCGCCGCCGACGGCCTTGCTCTCGAACCGCGCTATGCGCCAGATATCCGTCCAAGGGCCGATCTCCCACTTCAGGTCCATGACCTTGCCGGGGTCGCTCACGGTCTCCTGCGCGGATGCTTTCAGGATCACGCAGGCCGTCATGAGCGCGAATGCCGCTATTGGCACGGATACTCTACGCATGGCGATGACTGCCGCCGGCCATCAAATGAGCCAGCCGCCGGGACCCGAAATACTGTGATATTCCTGAAATTCGAGCACGCCCTCGAAGCCTAAGTTCCGGCCGATGCCGCTGCTCTTGAAGCCGCCGAACGGGCCGCGATTGTCCTGAGCCAGCGGTCCGTGCCCGTTCAGGTAGGTGTAGCCGGCCTCGAGCCGCCGCGCAACCCGCACCGCTCGTTCCCTGTCCTGTGTCCACACCGATGAACAAAGGCCGTACTCTGAGTCGTTGGCCATGCTGATGGCCTCTTCCTCCGTATCGAACGGGATAATCGGCAGCGCCGGACCGAACTGCTCTTCTTTCACGACGTCGAGACCGGCGTCCGGATCGAACACCAGCGCCGGTTTCTGAAAGTAGCCCGCCTCGTACAGGCTCTCGTCGGGCACCGCACCGTACTCCTGTACGTCTGCACCCTGCTCGCGCGCCTGCGCGAGCATTCCGGTCACTACCTCGTGCTGACTCTTGTTATTGACCGGACCCATGGTCGTTTCGGGCAACAACGGATCGCCGACGACCTGGCGCGAGGCCACCGCAACCAGGCCGTCGCTCAGCTCGTCGTATCGGGAGCGGTGCACGTACAGTCGTTTCAAGGCCATGCATACCTGGCCCGAGGTCATGAATGCCGCCAGATAAATTCGCATGAATGCTCCTTCATCGAGAGCTGCGTCCTCCAGAAATATGCCGGCATCGTTTCCGCCCAGCTCGAGTGTTACAGGCGTCAGGTTTCCGGCAGCGATTTGCATAACATGCTTTCCAACAGCAATGCTGCCGGTGAAATTGATTTTTCTGACCAGCGGATGCGACAACAACGGGTCGCCGATTGTGGATGCGGATCCGGTTACCACATTGAGGACCCCGGGCGGCAGAATTTCGGCGATTTTCTTGATGGTCAGCGTCGGCGCCATGGCCGAGTTCCTCGACGGCTTGACCACACAGGTATTCCCCGCCAGCAGGGCCTGGGGCAGCTTGGCGCCGAGGATCGACAGCGGCCAGTTCCATGGAACGATCAACGCGGCCACGCCGCGTGGCTGCCGGGTGATGATCGTATCGAACGGTGGACCTTTCAGTTCGTCGTCGACCGCCAGCCGCTCGGCCATCGCGGCGCATCCCAGGAACCGGTCGCCGAGTCGGGTCATCTCGATGGTGGACTCCTTGAGAATCTTGCCGTGTTCGTGGCTAAACAGTTCGATTCTGAAATCGAGATCGGCTTCGTCCGCGGTAAGGTGTTCGGCAATCTGCGTCAGGTAATCGGCGCGTTCCGCATACGACAAAGCAGCCCATGCCGGGAATGCCGAATGCGCCGCTTTGCAGGCAGCATCGATGTCGTCGGCGGTGGCGCTGGCGGCTTCACCGACCAGCTCGTCGGGGCGTGCGGGATTGTACAGCTCATAATAGTTCGCGGCCTGTCGTTCCTCGCCGTCAATATAGAGTTCGGTTCTCTGCGTACTGTTCGCGCCGCCCATCTCGATGCTCCGGCTTTATTTTTTTGCCACGGTACACCAGCAGGTCGAGGTTTTCATTCTCGTTCTCTGTCCGTTGCGAAACATCGAACTCGTGTCATGCATTTTATTTCCTCTTACACGCATTACATCGGAGCCGGCTTTAGCGGTTTGACATTCACGCTACGGTGAGCGCATAAAGTGCACAACTTTCACAGGAGCAAGCCTCATGTCTGATTCCGCGGCCCCCGAATCGGCGAGTAATGTCGTTGCCGAGGTCATCGACAACGGCCAGGTCAGCGGTCAGCAATTACTCGTCGTCGGGCTCTGCATGTTCTTCAACATGCTCGACGGTTTCGACATAACCGCGATGGCGATCGTCGCCGGCTCGGTATCACAGGAGTTGCAGCTTACCGCCGACCGGCTGGGTCTCATTTTCAGTTTTGCGCTTGCCGGCATGATGGCCGGTGCGATGTTTCTTGCACCGGTATCCGACATCATCGGCCGCCGCAAACTGATTATCTTCTGCGTGGCACTGGTCGGCGTTTCCATTATGTTCACGGCCAACGCCGGCAGTCTCGCGGAATTCATCGTCCTGCGATTCATCAGCGGTCTCGGCGCCGGCGCCATGCTCGCCTGTCAGGCTGCGCTGGCCGCCGAGTACAGTCCCGAAAAATTTCGCTCGCTGTCGGTCGCCAGCACGACCGCGGGTTATCCGCTCGGCGCGGTGATGACGGCGGTCGTTGCGGGATTCATCATGCCGGAGTACGGCTGGCGCGGAATTTTCTGGTTTGGCGGCGGCATTACCATGGCGATGGTCGTCGTCGCCTGGGCATTCATCCCGGAGTCACTCAAGTACCTGTTCGAGCGCCGGCCCGCGAACGCCTTGCAGCGCGTCAACGAGATTCTCGATAAGCTGAAGAAGGACAGGATTGACGCTTTGCCGACGGTCACGAGGGAAGCCGCCGGACAATCGAGAGGATTCGTCGCAAGCATGACGAGTCTGCTCGCCAGCAAGCACCGCATCGCGACGCTGATGCTATGGACCACGTTTTTCCTCTGTTTCAGCACACTGTATTTCCTGATGAGCTGGATTCCGAAGCTGATGGAGGACACCGGTTACTCGGCGGAGACCGGCCACTTCGCTTTCTTTCTGTTCAACCTGGGCGGCGTCATCGGAATTTTCACGCTGGGCACCCTGTCGACTCATTGGAAACTGACCAATCTGGTGTTTGCTTTCCTGTTTTCTTCGGCCGTCTGCATGGTCATTTTCGCCGCCGCGCCGAATCAGCTGACCCTGCTGATGGTGGTCATTTTCCTCATGGGCATTCTCCAGCAAGGCGGCTTCACGGGCCTTTATGCGGTCGCGGCCAAGGTGTATCCGACCGAGATTCGCAGCACCGGCATCGGCTGGGCGATCGGCCTGGGCAGATCGGGTGCGGTGGTCGGCCCGGCGGCGGCCGGATTCCTCATCGCCGCCGGACTCAGCATGTCGGTCAATTACTACGTCTTCGCGGTGCCGATGGCGATCGGCGGGCTGATTTCCTACTGGCTCAAGGTCAGGTAGCCCGGCCGCGCCACGGCACGATCCCCGTCGAAGCCCGCCGCCGGAGCGCGCCGCGAGACGCATGCCGGCATGAGCATCCGGCGCCCGCGATGCTAGAATAAACTGTACTGGCAATTACACATTCGGCATGATATTTTTTTCCAACAAATCGAGGCCGTATCACCTGGGGCCCTACCCGCTGGAGCGCCTGCCGAGAGACCCGGGCCTGCTCGCCGCCGAACTCGGCAGGCCGAAGACCCCGCGACCGAGCGCCGGCCCGCAGGCAGCCGAAGGATTCGGCGAATCGCTTGCCCGGTATCACCGGATTTTTCACGCGCTGCGCGACGACGACAGCGCCGCGGCGAAGGCGCCCGTGCCCGACGACCCCGAAAGACGCATGATCGACATCAAGGGCTCGGCCTATTTTCTCAATGCCAGCCAGGTGGCGATCTGTGAACTCGCCGATAGCTGCTGGCTGGAAGGCGCCACGGCCCTCGAACACAGCCATGCCGTGGTCGTGCTGGTGGAACACAGCCGGGTGCCGGAGCAGGGCTCGCTGGCGCACTGCTGGGTTGCGGACTGCGTTGAGCGGACCGCTGAGTTTCGCGCTTACGAGATCGCCATCAGCATCGCCAGCCACATCCGGCTGATGGGGTTTTCGGCCGTGGCGCACGATCGTTCACACGGCGACCTCGATCTCGAGCGCCTGAGCGTGATGGCCGGCCTGAGCATCCGCTCCGACGGAAAAATACTCGCCCCTTACCTCGATGAGCGCTTCGAGGTCTGTGCTGTAAGTACGGATTACCGGCTGGCAACCGATTTGCCGCTGGAGTCAAAAGCGGCCGGAAGAGCCAAGGACCTCGCCTACTGGCTCGGCATCGGCGGCGCCGTCTCGGGCCTCGAGCGATGGCGGCAGAACAGCCGGCCCACCCACCTGAGCAAGTTCGCCATGGAGACCGTGGACCGCGTCGATCGACCGACCACCCTGATCATCGACGACGAGGTCCCGCGGGTGCCGAAGCGCGCCTCGTTCTTCGACCGCGCCATCCACGGCGACCTCGGCGACAAGACCCAGCGCGAGCGCAGCCGCTTCGCCTTCAAGCATCCCTTCGCGACCGCCATGCTCAGACAGATCGGGGCCATGGTGCCGCATCAGGACGGCCCGGTCGCCGGGCGCCCGGCGCCGTCCTGCGGCGACCCGGAGGAGAACACCCGGGCATTGAAGTCGCTGTCCTATTTCCTCGGCGCCGAGCTGACCGGCGTCTGCGAGGTCCCCGACTACGCCTGGTATTCACACGGCGACGGCGGCGTGCCGATCGACTGTCATCACAAATATGCCGTGGTCATGCTGATCGATCAGGAATACGACACCATGGAAGGCGCCTCGGGGGACGATTTCATCTCCGGCGCCCAGTCCATGCGCGCCTACATGCGCGGCGCGGTGGTCGCCGGCATCATGGCGGATCACCTGCGTTCGCTCGGCTTCTCCGCCCGGGCCCAAACCAACGCCGACTCCGAAGTCCTGCACATCCCCCTGATCCTGCTCGCCGGGCTCGGCGAGCTGAGCCGCATCGGCGAGCTGGTGCTCAACCCCTTCGTCGGCCCGCGCTTCAAGTCGGTGGTCATGACCACCGACATGCCGCTCGTCCCGGACAAGCCCATCGATTTCGGCCTGCAGTACTTCTGTTCCAACTGCCTGAAGTGCGCGCGTGAGTGCCCCTGCGACGCGATCTCCTGGGGTGAGCCGGTCATGTTCAACGGCTACGAGATGTGGAAGATCGATGCAGAGCGATGCGCGCGTTACCGCCTGACCAACCAGCGCGGCCTTGCCTGCGGCCGCTGCATGAAGACCTGCCCGCTGAACAAGGTGGTCACCTGGGACGGGCCGATCGCCACCCAGGTCGCGAGCTGGCTGGGTATCAATGCCCGATGGCTGAAGCCCTACCTGGTGCCGATCGCGACCCGGCTCGACGACTGGCTGGGCCACGGCATCCGCAACCCGGCCAAGAAATGGTGGCTCGATCTCGAGATCGTGGACGGCGTGTGCGTCGCGCCGCCGCACGGCGTCAACAAGCGCGACCTGAACCTGCATCGGTACATCGATCCTGAAAAACAGAGGATCGCCTACTACAACGCCGACCTCATGCCGCCGCCGAACAGTCACGGCATCCCTTATCCCCCCGATCGCAAAGAGGCGATCGCCGCGGCAAGACTCCTCGAGACACCGACCCAGGCGCGGGCCCGCATAAGAGCCGGCGGGCCCAAGCCGAAACACTACCTGCCGACGCCGCCCATGCCGCGATCCGAGCCGCCGCAGGCGGACAACACGGCCTTCGATCCGTACAAGAAGACGGGTTCGAAGTAGCCGAACAAAGGCGCCCTATCCGGGCTATCATCGATTTCCATTGTTTTGGCGATTCTCACAGGACATGGTGCGAGACAACTCTGATTCGGTCGAGGCGCGGCCGTCTGCAACCGTGGTTCTGTTGCGCGAGGGCGAGTCACGTCCCGAGATCCTGATGGTCAGGCGCAAGGCCGGCGATGCTTTCGGGAGAGTTACACGTTTCCGGGCGGCGTGCTCGACGATGACGAGTCCGCCGCGCGCGCCTTTTGCCGGGGAATGACGGCAGAACACGCAGATGCAGAGCTTGGGCTGGCAAGCGGCGGGCTGGATTTCTACAGCGCCGCCGTCCGGGAGCTGTTCGAGGAGACCGGCGTCTTGCTGGCGCAGGACCCACAAGGGGACTGGGCTTCGACAGCCAATCCGGATAATGAACCGCCGCTTCACGAGCTGCGCGGACAGCTCGACCGGAGAGACATCGGCTGGGCGGAGCTGTTGCGGACACACGATCTTTATATCGCCTGCGATGCCCTGCACTACTTCGCCTTCTGGGAGACGCCGTTACGATTGCCCAAACGCTGGGAGGCACGCTTTTTTCTCGCAGAGATGCCGCCCGGTCAGTATGCACAACACGACGGCAGCGAGCTGACCGACAGCGCCTGGATGACGGCCGCACAAGTCCTGTCAGTAGCGAAAGACGGCGACATGAAGCTGCCCTTCCCGACCCTTACCACACTGAAAAGCCTCTCGGAAATCGCAACCGTCGAGAAACTCCTGCGATGGGCAAACACCCGGGCAGAAAACGGTATCCAAAAAATCCGGCCCGTCATCCTGCAAGATAACGACAAAACCCGGTTCGTGATTCCCGGTGACCCCGATTATCCGAAAGAAGGCGATCAATGAGCGCCGGTCTCAGGAATCAATACCGCGAACACACCGACTGCATACCCATATACGAGACAGCATGAAAAGCACACTCAACGTACCCGTGGAATTCGGTGACACCGATCCCGCCGCCATCGTCTTTTATCCGAACTTCTTCCGCTGGTTCGACGCCAGCGCATGGCGCCTGTTCGTAAAAGCCGGGCTGACGCTCGATGTGTTTCAAAAGGAGTTCGGGCTGATCGGCGTGCCGATCGTCGAGGCAAAATCGACATTCATCAGCCCCTTGCGTTTCGGCGACTCGGTCGAGATCACCAGCTACGTGGCATCCTGGAAGAACAAGTCTTTCCATCTCGTGCACGAGGTGCGCAAAGACGGCCAACTCTGCGCAGAGGGTCTCGAAATCCGCGTTTGTGCAGAACTCCTCAAAGACGACTCCCGAGGCATTCGCGCAGTACCCATCGCCGAGGAAATAAGAGAGCGGCTGTCCGCAGACGACTGATCCCAATCACCAAAGCTCTGATGACTTGCTCGTTAACCGCCACGGCAGCGAACAGCCCGACAACAAGATCAATAGCGGCCGCAAACACACGCTGTGGCCGTCACCAAACCATCGGAAAAACACTGGACGAGGCCACCAACCTCCATCGGGCCGCTTTCGCCTAGCAGCGCACGGCCAAACTTTCAAGAAATCACGGCTGCAACCGGCAGGAGCCGGCCACAAGGAGTCGTTCCCTCTGTCGGCCCGATAGAGGATTGTCAACTCCAAGTGAGTGCGCCGTGCCGCCCACACGCGCAAAAAAAGGCCCCGCGAAGCGGGGCCTTGACGTTGCAGTTTTGGATCGGCTCAATTGCCGAAATAGAACCTGCCGCTGAGCGTGTACTGGGATACATCATCACCCCAATTGCCGTTCAGTCCTATGTCAATGCTTTCCGTCAGGCTATATAGCACTCCGGCGGCGAATGAAGTGTCATCACCAAAGACGGTGCCCAAATCAACGTATTCAATGCCGGCGTTGAGTTCTATAGTGTCGCTTGCATTCGCCCGAATACCGACGCCGATGCCCAAGCCGCTTTCATCAACGCTTAGTCCTGGTTCGGAGAGTTCCATATATTCGTAAGACAGGGTCGTCACGAAATCAACGGTGTCTGACATCGGCATGCGATACCCGAAACCAATATCATATACGGTGACGTCGATGTTATCCGGATCACCCGGTTCTTCGAGTTCTCCGTCTTGGAACGACCCGAACGCGAAAATATCGTCGTTCAGTCCATATGAGCCACCTAAGCCGAAAGCGCCGCCATCGATTGTCGCGCCCTGGATAGTTGAATCTATGTCAACCTGGCTGTAACCGACTGAAACATAGTTATAGTCAAAACCCTGCGCGCTTACCGAAGCGGAAAACGCAATCAGTGCCGTCAAAAGTACAGAACGCAACATGTCGTTCTCCTTTTCGAATTTCCCAAATTAATTGCTGAATCTGTGTACTGCACGTGCAGGCTAGTCGTATTCACACTCTTATTAGTGTCCTGGTTCACAGATTTGGAGCGGACGGGATTATTGTTAGATCGGCGGCACTGAAAGTGTGCGCCAAATATCGTTTTCCGGCGCTTTTGTTGGCCGGAAACAACATTGGCAAACCAGGGTTTTTGTTGCCTTGCGCAAACAGAAAAACCGCCTGGTCAGGGCTTGCGGATCAATCAAGCAATGATCAGCAAGCAACCCGGCTAGTCGAAGTCGCTGCCAAGTTGTTCGCACGTGTTCGCAGGTGTTTGAAACTATTGATTTTTTTTCTTTCTCTTCGCACAAGGTGTACGGTTATTCGCACGTTTTTGCTGTGCCAAACCTACGTTGTGCCTACACGAACCCGACCATCAACGCCTCGAACGAAGCGTGTGCGAATCACCAAATTATCCGCGGCCAAAATCGAAATGATCGTTTCTGAG
>JBHIDG010000005.1:0-23230 GCA_046760025.1 Woeseia sp.
TCACCGGCTGCCTGGCAACCAGATCATCATAAAAAATGAAGTCATCGCAATTGGCGACCAGCAAATCCGAAGTTGAACTCTTGACGCCCACGCCGATGACATTCTTGGCGTTCTCCCTCAGCTTGCTGACCAGTGGTGAAAAATCGGAATCGCCGGAAATAATTGCGTATTCCACTGATTCCGGCCGTCTGTTCCAGTCGAAGCCGGCCACCTGTTCCGTGGCAAAGCGGCCAGTTGTTCCACGCGATGTCGGCCATCGCAGCGGAGCGTAGCGACGCGGGTTTGGCATTATGAGTTTGAAGTGACCGCGTAGGTCAAGTCGATTCGGTTTTTTCGCATGGATTCTCCTTTGAGATTGATTCGATAGGCGTTGTGTACGAGCCGATCGAGGATGGCGTCGGCGAGGGTCGGATCGCCGATGATCTTGTGCCAGTGCTCGACCGGTAACTGACTGGTGACGAGCGTTGAGCGCCGATCATGGCGATCGTCGAGGACTTCGAGAAGATCACGACGTTGTGCCGCCGTGAGTTTAGCGAGTCCCCAGTCGTCAAGGACGATGACGTCGGTTCGGGCGAGTTTTTTCATGAGCTGCGGATAGCGGCCGTCGGCATGCGCATAGCTCAGTTCATCGAAGAGTCTCGACAAGCGCCGGTACTGCGCCGTGAAGCCGTCGCGGCACGCTTTGTGGGCGAGCGCGCAAGCGATCCAGGTCTTACCGACGCCGGTGGGCCCGGTAATCAGCAGGTTGAGGTGCTGGCGGATCCACTGCCCACCGATGAGCGATTGCATCAGCGATTTGTCGAGGCCGCGCGGCTGGCGGTAATCGAGATCCTCGATGGCGGCCTGCTCTGTGAGCCGGGCGTTACGCAGCCGGGTCTTGAGCCGCCGGTCGTCACGTACGGTGATCTCGCGGTCGACCAGGAGCCCCAGGCGTTCCTCGAAGTCGAGTTCCTCGATATCGACCATCTCGTGTTGCTCAAGCAGCGCCTCGCGCATACCGGTGAGCCGGAGTTCTTTGAGTTTTTCCAGGGTCGGGTGATTCAGCATGGGATCTCCTCAGTGGTAGTAGTCCGGACCGCGCAGGTTGTCGTGTTCGATCGCCGGCGACTCGATCGTGGTCGCGGGCAGGGGCTTTTTGTCCAAGCCGTTTTTCAGGATCGATTCGATGCTCTTGTAGGAACACGCACCGATCGCGAGCGCACGGCGGCTGGCGGCCTCAAGGCGTTTTGCGGTGTAGCGTTTACCGAGCCGCATGATGCCCAGACAGGCCCTGAAGCCGTGCTGCGGATGCGGCCGTGAGGCCAGGATGGTCGCCACCAGCTTGGCCGTCGCCGGTCCGGTCTCCCGAGCCCAGCGCACCAGCCGCTGCGGCGTCCATTCGGCGTATTCCCGATGCGCTTTGGGCATGTGGGCGTTCACGGTGGTGTGTGCACCGGGCCTCGTGGAACGTCGGTGACTGGCGATGCGCTTGCCTTTGTTGAAGAGTTCCACGGTGTTCGCCGTAATACGTGCCTCGAGTTGCTGTTTCACCAGCTGATACGGCACTGAGTAGTAATGCTTATCGATGGCGACGTGGTAATCGATGTTCACCCGCACCTTTTTCCACTCCGCGTACTCATAAGGTGCGCTCGGCAACGGCTGCATGGCCGGCCGGTCCAGCATCTCGAACAGCGAGCGTCGCGTGCCGGGCAGCTTCTTGAATGGCCGGCTGTTCAGCACCTCGAGCAGCTCGGCGATGGCGGCATTGAGTTCGGCCAACGAGAAGAAGGTCCGGTTCCTGAGTGGCGCCAGGATCCAGCGCTCAACGATCTGTACCGCCACCTCGGCTTTCGCTTTGTCGCGGGGTTTTGCCGAGCGCGTCGGGATCACGGCCACGCCGTAATGGCGGCCCATCTCGGCGTAGGTGGCGTTTAACTCCGGCTCGTAGCGATGCGCCAGATGTACCCCGGATTTGACGTTGTCCGGCACGATGATGGCCGGCACCGAGCCGAAGTAACGGAACGCGCGTACGTGCGAGCCGATCCAGTCCGGCAAGCTCTGTGTCAGTGTCGCCTCGGCGTAGGTGTAGTTGGATGCGCCCAGCACCGCGACAAAGATCTGTGTGTCCTGGACCTCGCCGGTCGCTCGATCGATCAGCGGAACCGTCTGCCCGGCATAATCGACGAACAGCTTCTCACCGGCGCGGTGATCCTGGCGCATCACCACGTCAACTTTGCCCAGCCAGTGCCGGTAATGCTCACAGAACCAGCTGTACTGATAACCCTCTGGGTTGGCGGCCTTGTATTCGTCCCACAACAGCGTGAGCGTCACGCCCTTGCGTTTCAACTCCCGGTGCACTCCCGCCCAGTCGGGCACGGCGCGATGTTCGGCCGGGATCACCGGCGCCGGCGGAAACAGCTTGCTCTCAAGCTCGGCATCGTCGAGTTCGCCGAGGCTCGGCCACGATAACCCCGCCGCCTCAGCCCGCTTCACATACTCGGCCACCGTGGAGCGCGCAATGCCGCAGCTCTGCGCAACCTGGCGCCGGCTGTGGCCGGTCGCCCTCAGTCTCAATACATCTCTAATCCGTCGCATGGACAACCTCGTCGCTGCCACTGGGCCTCTCCTTTCTGCCAAAAAAAGAGGTCAGCGTAACCGCTGTTGTCCCGCGTCGATCTACATCCTCTGGGTGGCCGGCTTCGCCTGGAATAGCCGGCCGGCTTGCCGTGGAATCAGTGGCCGGCTTCGTCTGGAATGGGTGGCAGGCTTACTCTGGAATCAGTGGCCGGAATGGCGTGGAATACGCAAGTGGATATTTTGGACAACGCATTGTAGCTGCCTGAGTATTTTAGCGGTCCAGAAATAGAGGATCCGTTGCTCGCTACCTGTAAGCAATTGATGGTACTTCGGAAAGCACACACACCGATTGCCGTCTTTTTTGGACGATCGGTGGTTTTTTTGGACAGTGATCCGTCACTCAATCCAAGCTATGTAATTGAAATCATTGGTGGTGATGGGCGGGCTCGAACCGCCGACCTACGGATTATGAATCCGTCGCTCTAACCGGCTGAGCTACATCACCATTTGGAGTTCGGCTGGCCGCGAGGGGCGCAGTTTGCGTTGGCCATGACCCCGAGTCAAGCCGATCAGACGTTGAAGCGGAAGCGGATTACGTCGCCCTCCTGAACGACGTAGTCCTTGCCTTCCAGCCGGAGGCGCCCCGCTTCCCTGGCACCGTGCTCTCCATGGCCTTTGATGAAATCGTGGTAGGAAACGACTTCGGCCCGAATGAAGCCTCGTTCCATATCCGTATGGACCTCTCTCGCCGCTCGGGGGGCCAGCGCGCCGGTCCTGGTCGTCCAGGCGTGGACTTCCTTCTCATTGGTCGTAAAGAAGGTCTGAAGATTGAGTAGTTTGTAGGCACAGAGGATGACGCGATTGAGACCCGGCTGGTCCAGTCCGAAATCCTCGAGGAACTCGGCTTTGTCCTGATCATCGAGTTGTGCGATCTCCGCCTCGATGGCCGCGCAGATGACGACGACCTCCGCGCCTTCCTTATTCGCCAGCTCCCGTACGGCGTCGACCCGCCGGTTTCGTTCGAGGCCGTACTCGTCAACGTTGGCGACGTACATGACCGGCTTTGCAGTGATCAGGTGCAGGTCCCTAAGTAATGGCCGCTCTTTGTCCGCTAACTCGAGTGATCGTACGGGCAGGCCTTCGTCGAGGTGCGCCTTCACTTTTTCCAGAAAATCGCGGAACGCAACCGCAGGCTTCTCGTTCGTCTTCGCATCTCGTTCGGCTTTTACGAGCTGTTTATCGACGGACTCGAGATCAGCCAGAGCGAGTTCGGTGTCAATCGTCTCGATGTCGTCGACCGGGTCGATCGATGCCGACACACGGGCGACATCATCGTTCTCGAATATGCGAACGACGTGCGCAATCGCATGCGTTTCCCTGATGTGCGCCAGAAAACGGTTGCCGAGGCCTTCGCCCTTCGATGCACCGGCCACGAGACCGGCGATATCGACGAATTCCACAGTGGTCGGCACTTTCTTCTGCGGCTTGACGATATCGCAAAGCGCCTGCAGGCGCGGGTCAGGCACCGGGACGACGCCGACGTTCGGCTCGATAGTGCAGAACGGATAGTTCTCCGCCGGGATCTGTGCCGCCGTCAACGCATTGAACAGGGTCGACTTGCCGACGTTGGGCAGACCGACGATGCCACAGGTAATGGCCACGGATCAGCTATCGGTCTTGGTGTGAAGACGGGTCATCGCGGCCTCGATTCCGTCCCTTGCAAGGATCGGCATGGTGTCGGCTGCATCATCGATATTCTGCCGCATGGCCCGCTCGGCATCGGCAGATGCGCGATGCAGGACGTAGTCAGTCACGAGGTCCTTGTGCCCCGGATGGCCGACGCCGATCCGCAGGCGCGTAAAGTCGGATCCGGTGTGCTTGATCACGTCGCGCAGGCCATTGTGGCCGCCGTGACCGCCGCCCTGCTTCAACCGGACCGTGCCCAGGGGAAGGTCGATCTCGTCATGGGCAACGAGCAGGTCGCTCACGGCTAGGCGATAGTAGTCAAGCAGGCCGCGCAGCGGGCCGCCACTCAGGTTCATGTAGCTCTGCGGTTTGGCGAGCCACACGTCGTTGTCGGCGAGATTGATGCGGCAGATCTCGGCATCGAAGCGCTTCTCATAACGAAACTCCGCCTTCGCCCGGCGTGCAAGCTCGTCGACGAACCAGAAACCTGCATTGTGCAGCGTGCGCTCGTGACGTTCCTCGGGATTGCCGAGGCCCGCTATCGCTGTCAGGTATGTGGTCAAAACGATGACCTGCGATGCGCGGATTACTCGTTGCCGGTCTCGGCCTCGGCATCGCCTTCGGCAGCGGCTGCCTCCCCGGGTGCTTCTTCACCCTCTTCGCCTTCAACTGCCTCGAGTTCTTCTTCCTCCGGAACCTCTTCCTCGATGATCTCTTCCTTGATGAAGGTGATCGACACGATCGGTTGGGCCTGTTCTTCCTCGGCCTGCGCAAGGCCGACGATGTCCACCCCCTCCGGGAGCTCGATGTCCGTCAGGTACATCATCTCATTCAACCCGAGTGCCGAAATATCGACGTCCAGGAACTCGGGCAGGTCTTTCGGCAAACAGGTCACCTCGACTTCGTTGGTTATCTTGGTGACGGTCCCGCCACCCTCCTTGACACCGACAGCGACGTCCTCGCCGAGGTAGTGAATAGGCACGTTCATCTTGATCTTTTGGTCCTCGACGATGCGTTGCAGGTCGATATGCAGGATCTGTCGCCTGGCGGGATGTCGCTGTACGTCTTTCAGAATCGCCGCCTGGCTTTTCTCGCCGACCTTGATGTTCAGAATGCTCGAATAGAACGATTCGTTCTCGAGCTGACGAGCGACCTTGTTGTGGTCGAATATAAGGGCGCGCGCCGGACGGCCGGCACCGTAGATGACTGCGGGGACCTTACCTTCGCGACGCAGGCGGCGGCTCGCACCTTTGCCCTGGTCTTTCCGATAATCCGCAATCAGATCGAAATCCTGACTCATGAGAGTTCTCCGATAACTGATTGTTTATAAAACCATTTCTGGCTTCGATTTTGCCCCGACCGCGACCAGTCGGGGCAGGGGCGCGCATCATAGCCGAACGGGGAATCCGCCGCAATCCAGAGATAAGGGGACAGTTTACTTATTTCAGTCCGAAATAAGTAAACTGTCCCCTTATCCGGTCAGTCGACGTACAGAGACGAGACGGATTCCTCGTCGCTGATGCGGCGCATGGTCTCGGCCAGGAGCTCGGCGGTCGAGAGTTGACGGATCTTGCCGCAGGCCTGTGCTTCCTCGCTCAGGGGAATGGTGTCGGTGACGACGATTTCGTCGAGTTCGGATTCCGCGATGCGCGAGACCGCCGGTCCCGATAGCACGGCGTGCGTGATGTACGCAGCGACCGTACTGGCGCCTTGCTTCTTGAGCGCGCCGGCTGCATGGCACAACGTGCCGGCCGTATCGACCATGTCGTCGATTAGCACGCAGGCTTTGCCGTCGACCTCGCCGATGATGTTCATGACCTCGGACTGATTGGCCTTGGAGCGGCGCTTATCGATGATCACGAGGTCGGCATCGTCGAGTCGTTTCGCCAACGCCCGCGCCCGGACGACGCCGCCGACATCGGGCGAGACCACGACCATGTCCTCGTATTTTTGTTTCCAGACGTCGCCGAGCAGTACCGGTGAGGCATAAACATTGTCGACGGCGATATCGAAAAATCCCTGGATCTGGTCGGCATGCAGGTCAACAGTCAAGACCCTGTCTACCCCGGATGCACCGATCAGCTTGGCGACCAGTTTGGCGGTGATCGGCACGCGGGACGCTCTCGGCCGGCGATCCTGGCGCGCGAAGCCGAAGTATGGAATCACGGCGGTGATCCTGGCGGCCGAGGCGCGCTTGGCGGCATCGACCATTACCAGCAGCTCCATGAGATGCTCCGGACCGGGCGGGCAGGTGGACTGCACGATGAAGGTCTCGCGACCCCTGATGTTCTCCAGAATCTCGACGTTGATCTCGCCGTCCGAAAATCGGCCGACCGAGGCCTTGGCAAGCGGAACGTGCAGGATCCGGGCTATGTCATGCGCCAGTTTTTGGTTTGCGTTGCCGGAAAAGACTGCCAGTCCTGCCGGATCCATGGCCCTATCTCACCTCGATTTGGCTGGGGTGGCAGGATTCGAACCTGCGCATGACGGGATCAAAACCCGTTGCCTTACCACTTGGCTACACCCCATCCTGGATGTCGTCGGGCGCAATTGTGAGGCGCGCTCAAAGTGGTGTCAACGACGTTGCGGGCAGCTTGATTGCGACTATTGGAAGATCCAGTGATCAATGACAAGCCGCACTTTGTTGTCCCCGGAAACCGCCGATAGCCGGCGAGGCATTCGCTGCCCGCCACCGTCCCGATACTGCGTGATCGTAACGAGCCAGTTACCCTGGTCGAGCGAGGCGAGCTGGCCATCCTCGTTGAACTCGGTGTCCGCATGCACGCCGGGATCGGGAATACCGAGTGCCCAGAAGCGCAGGCTTGTCACCGGGATCGTCCAGCCGTACATGACCTGCAAATCGAGTTCCGGGTCCGGAAGCAGCCACGCCTCGCCGTTTTTGTCCGTGACAGTCACCTGCCGGTTGTCGCCTTCGATGCGCACCGTTCCGAATCCGAGCGGGCCACTGACCGTCGCCCGAAAGTCATCGTCCTTTTGCGAGTAACGCAGCTTGCCGTTGAAGCCGTTTTCCTCGGCGCTGATGCCAATGCGGCCTCTGAACTCCCACTCGCCGATGCCGGCAAGAACCCGTGTCCGGGTCTCCCAGTCGGACAGCTCGGGCAAGTCGATTCCGCGTTGCGCGGCGCAGCCGCCGATGACCAGGAATGAAAGAAGTATCAGTGTGTAACGGTATGGCTCTGTCAAGGCTATTCCGGGAACACGCGCTCGCGGACATCTTTCAGGAGTGCGCTATCGGGGTTGAGAAGCTCCGCTTCCTCGAGGAACCGGAGTGCTTCGTCCCCGCGCCCGAGTTTGGCGAGGACCTCGACGATATGAGACGCGACTTCGGGATCCTTGAGAATTTCGTATGCCCGCTGCAGTTCTTCGAGGGCACGCTCGTTCTTACCGAGGCGATACAGCACCCATCCGTAGCTATCGATGATCGCCGCACTGTCGGGATCGAGCTTCAGCGCTTTCTCGATCAGTCTTTCCGCCTCCGCGTATTCTCCGGTGCGATCTGCAAGTGTGTAGCCCAGCGCGTTGAGCGACATGGCACTGTCGGGCCAGCGCTTCACGCACTGGCGGTATTCGCTGATTGCTTCCTCGAGCCGGCCCATACGCAGAAAGAGTTCGGCCTTGCCGAGTACCGCCGTCTCGCTTTCCGGCCGGTACTCGATAAGGCGCTCATAGACGTCGAGCGCCTCCGGGTAGCGTTGCAGTGAGACGAGAAGCTGGGCTTCTGCTTCGACCATGTCGACAGCGTAAGGCGGGTTGTCGTCACCGAATTTGCGAAGATGCGCAAGTGCCTCCTCGCCCTTGCCCTGTTGCGCCAGTATCGCGCTCGCCCGTCGCTGCGAAACAACGGCGTTGTTGCCCCTTTGGACCTGTGAATACAGTCGAACGGCCTGGTCGTGCTCGGATCGCCTATCCGATATGCGCCCGAGGTAGTAGAGCGCATCCATCGTATAATGGCCGCTCGAGAGAACGTCCTGGAAATCAGTCCACGCCGCATCCAGATTCTCGAGGCGAAAATTGATGATAGCCATCAGCCGCAACGCATCGGTCCTCGCAGGTTGCTCGAGCAGAATCTGGTTTATCTGGCTGAGCGCGTCGTCATCGCGGCCAGCCGAGAGCAGCATGATTGCGAGTTCCATACGTGCTTCCGGGTCGGGGTCCGGGTCGTCGCCGACAAGTCTCGAGGTGTAGTCGATCGCAGCGTCCTGGTCACCGGCGAGTAACATCGCCCGTGCTCTAAGTAAGTGTGCTTGCAACCAGTCGGGTTCCAGCTTCAGTGCCCGGGTGGCGCGATCGCCGGCCTCTTCGGAATCGCCCGCCTGCAGAGCCATTACGCCCGCCGCGTATTGCGCCCTCGCGGAATTCTTGTATGGTTTGGCGAGTTGCCGCATCAGTTCAGCGGCATCTTCGGAATCCTCCCGAGATAAAAACGGAATCAGTGAAATCAGTCCCTCGTCCGGCGCCGGCTCACCGCGATTGAGCAGCCGGTTGAAGCTGCGCCGGGATCCCCTGATGTCGCCGACGCGTAGTTGAAGCTGGGCGACATAGAGTAGAGCCTCATCACTCTCTTCATCGAGCTCCAGCCATCGTCTTGCCGAGTGAAGTGCGTCCTCGTTGAATCCGTAGCTGAATGCGGTGCGCGTCGCCTGCTTCGCGATATCGACGTCTTCGCTGATTTCCGCGGCTTTGCGGTATTCCGATGAGACTTTCTTGTATTCCTGACGCCGTAACGCGGTCTCGGCCCGCAGCACATGTGCACCGGCTTCTTCGTTTGCCGTACCGGCGATGGCGAGACCCGTCACCGGGCCTGCGAACATGATGACCATAAGGGGCCAGACCCGCGATGTCCTTTGCACGCAGTGATCCTTGATCTTGAAATTCGTCATAAATATCGCAGCCGATCCGTCGTTCCGACGTAACACAGACAAGCAACTGCCCTTTCAGTTCGCTTATCATATGCGCTGATTCGGCAAGTATTTCTCAAAAAGCGCCCTATGCCGCTGCAAATATTCGGGTTGAACCATAACACGGCGCCTGTCGAAATACGTGAACAGGTGATATTTTCCGGTGACGACGTCACGCGGGCCCTGTCGCAGCTGCTCGCGCTCGATGGCATCGACGAGGCGATCCTGCTGTCCACCTGCAACCGGACCGAATTTTATGTCGTCTCCAATGATGCCACGGCGGATGCGCTCGAGACCTGGCTGTCGCGCGACCTAAACCTGGACGCTGAGACGCGCAAGGCGCTGTTCACGCTCGAGGACGACGATGCGATACGCCATATCTTCCGGGTCGCCTGTGGGCTCGACTCGATGGTGCTCGGTGAGCCACAGATTCTCGGTCAGCTCAAGGATGCTTATCGCGAGGCGCAGCAAGCGGGCTCTGTCGGCGGTCGGCTGAGCCGCCTCTTTCAGCACGCATTTTCGGTCGCGAAGAAGGTCCGGACGGACACCGAGATAGGTGCCAACCCCGTGTCCGTCGCCTATGCAGCCGTGACACTCGCCAAACAGTTTTTTGCAGGCTTCAGCCGGCACACCGCGCTCCTGATCGGCGCCGGCATGACAATTGAACTCGTCGCCAAACATCTCGCAAGCAAGGGCATCGGCCGAATCTTCGTCGCGAATCGCGATATCAGCCGGGCGCAGAGCCTGGCCGGCCGGTTCGGAGGGTTCGCGCTACCCCTTTCGGAAATAGAGGGAACGTTGCCGGATGCGGACATCCTGATCAGTTCTACGGCGAGCACCGATCCTGTTATTACGCTCGAGCAAATGACGAAGGCCGTGCGGGCACGAAAACGAAAGCCGGTATTCGTCGTCGATATAGCCGTTCCGAGAGACATCGATCCCGAAGTAAGTACGATCGACGACGTCTATCTCTTCACGATTGACGACCTCGATCAGGTCATCATCGAAGGTCAGAATAAACGGGAGGCAGCCGCCGTCGCTGCCGGCCCGATCCTGAATGACGAGATCCAGCGCTATCTTACGATGGAGAGGAGCAAGGATGTGGCGCCGATCATTACGGAACTGCGCGACCACGGGCATGCTTTCCGGGACGAGGTGCTGAAGCAGGCGCGGCTTCGATTGAATAAAGGTGTCGACAGCGATGACGTCCTCGAATACGCGACCGCGTCGCTGATGAAAAAAATACTACACCAGCCCAGCGTGCGCCTGCGCGAGGCGGGAGAACAGTCCGACAGGGCCTTGGTCGACGCGGCGCGCGAGCTGTTCGGGATTCGGAAAAAAGAAGAATGAAGGCGTCAATCAGACACCGGCTCGAATCCGTCCGGGACCGCTTCGAGGAATTGTCAGGATTGTTATCGGATCCCGACATTATCGGTGACCAGAACCAGTTTCGGGACCTGTCACGCGAATACTCGAAGCTCGAGCCCGTTGTGGGGATGTTCGCAAGATACGAATCCTTGAGCGAGGAGATCGCGGCGGCCGAGGAGATGGAGAATGACGCCGACGAGGAAATCCGCAGAATGGGGCAGGAGGAACTGGCGGTGCTGGAGGAAAGCCGTGATGAACTCTGGCTTGATTTGCAAAAGGCGCTCATCTCCCCGGACCCGCACGATGATGCCAACGTCTATCTCGAGATACGAGCCGGCACGGGAGGCGACGAGGCGGCGATATTTGCGGGCGATCTGTTTCGGATGTACTCGAAATATGCCGAGGCAATGCGCTGGACCGTCGAAATCGTCAGTTCCAAGGAAGGCGAGCACGGCGGTTACAAGGAGATTATCAGCCGCGTTACCGGAAAGGGGATTTACGCCCGCCTGAAATTCGAGTCCGGGGCACACCGCGTGCAGCGGGTTCCGGCGACCGAGTCGCAGGGACGCATTCATACCTCCGCCTGCACGGTGGCAGTGCTGCCAGAGGCAGACGAAGTGGAGGAGATCGAGATCAACACGAATGATCTTCGCGTCGACACCTATCGGGCTTCCGGTGCCGGCGGACAGCACGTCAACAAGACTGATTCGGCGGTTCGCCTGACGCATTTGCCGACGGGCATCGTCGTCGAGTGCCAGGACGAGCGGTCGCAGCACAAGAACCGCGCGCGCGCGTTATCTTTGCTGCGCGCGAAACTGCTAGACGCCGAGTTGTCGCAACGTGCAAGTAAGGAAGCCGAGAGCAGGAGGCTGCAGGTGGGCTCCGGTGACCGTTCGGAGCGGATCCGCACCTATAATTATCCGCAGGGTCGGGTGACGGACCACCGCATCAACCTGACCCTCTACAAGCTTGACGAGGTCCTGGAGGGTGACCTCGATCAGGTCCTTCAACCCCTCGTGAGTGAGTATCAGGCAGAGCGGCTCGCGGCTATCGGCACATGACCATGAACGACGTTCGGCGACTGATCGAATGCGTAGGCAATACGCCACTCATTCGCCTGAACCACGTATCCGATGCGACCGGCTGTGAGATTCTCGGCAAGGCCGAATTCATGAACCCAGGCGGCTCCGTCAAAGACAGGGCCGCGCTCGGCATGATCCAGGACGCGCAGAAAGCCGGCGCCCTGAAGCCCGGGGGCGTCATCGTGGAGGGCACTGCCGGCAATACAGGGATAGGGCTCGCCATGTTAGGCAGTACGCTCGGGCACCGCAGCATCATCATCATGCCCGACAATCAGAGCGACGAGAAGATCACCACGCTCAGGGCCTATGGCGCCGAAGTCAGGCTGGTTCCCGCCGTGCCGTACAAGGACCGAAACCACTTCGTTCACACTTCGGGAAGGCTCGCGGAATCGCTCAATGAGACCGAGGAGAACGGCGCCTGGTGGGCCAACCAGTTCGAAAACCTGTCGAACCGCAAGTTTCACCAGGACACGACCGGTCCTGAGATCTGGGAGCAATCGGGCGGGAAAGTGGACGGCTTCGTCTGCTCGGTCGGCACCGGCGGTACGCTGGCTGGCGTGGCGAGGGCCCTTCGCTCCCGTAATTCCGACATTCGCATTGCACTGTCCGATCCCTTCGGGTCCGCCCTACACAACTACTTCGCTCACGGCGAGCTTAGGATCGAAGGCGACTCCATTTCGGAAGGCATCGGCAACAGCCGTGTGCCCGCCAATCTTGCCGATACCGAGATTGATATCAGCTGGCAGATTCCCGACGAGGAAGCGATCCCGATCGTTTACGATCTGATTAGGGACGAAGGCCTGGTACTGGGCGGCTCGAGCGGGATAAATGTTGCCGGCGCGGTGCGCCTGGCAAAAGAACTCGGGCGCGGGCACACGATTGTCACGGTACTCTGCGACTCCGGCGTCCGCTATCAGGCACGACTCTTTAATAAGGAGTTCCTCGCAAGCAAGGGATTGAGCCTGCCCGAGTGGCTGGATCTTGGTGCCGGGCACTGACTTATTTGACTAATTGACTTACCGCTTGCCGCCACCAATCTGGGATCTTGGTGCCGGGCACCATTCGCTCCGGTCATTGCATCTGCCGGCGCAGATGATTCAGGACGTCGGAACGCGTAATCAGGCCGAGAAAATTATCGCCATCGACCACGGCGGCATACGGCTGCACGTGCAGCATGGCGACCAGATTGTTGACGCTCGAATCCATGTCGAGTTGTATGAACGCCGTCTGCATCGCCTCCCTGACCGGTGCATTCATCAGTTCCGGCTTGCCGAACACGAAGCGAATGATTGCATCCTCGTCCAGAACGCCCACCAGTTTGCCCTCCTCCATCACCGGCAGTTGCGAGATACCGGCATTGCGTAATCGATTATGCGCGGTCGTGAGCAAGTCGGTCGGCCCAACCGTTATCGTCGCGCGCTCACCATGTGGCCGTCCTATGAGGTCACGAAGGTCGCCGGACCTCGCGCGCTCGCTGAAACCCTGATCTTCCATCCAGAAGTCGTTATAGAGCTTTGACAGGTACTTGTTGCCCGTGTCGCATGCGAAGCTGACTACGCGTTTCGGCTTTGTTTGTTCATGACAGTACTTGAGTGCCGCCGAGACCAGGGTCCCGGTCGAGGACCCGGCCAGGAGCCCCTCCTTTTTCAAGAGCTCCCGGGCCATATCGAACGATTCCTGGTCCGTGATGCTGTATGCTTTCCTGACCCTGTCGAAATCGGCAATCGACGGAATATAATCCTCGCCAATGCCCTCGACCAGCCAGCCCCCGGACTTCTCCCCAAGCTCGCCCTTATTAATGTAGTCAGCCAGAATCGAGCCAACCGGGTCTGCAAGGATCAGCTCGACCTGCGGCGCCTGCTCGGCAAGAAACTTGCTGATGCCGCTGACCGTACCGCTCGTGCCGACGCCGAGCACAATCGCATCGACGTCCCCATGCATCTGTTCGAGAATTTCCGGTCCGGTCGTTTGCTCGTGCGCGAGCGGGTTATCCGGATTACCGAACTGGTTGATGAAATAAGCGCCCGTCTCGTCCGCGATGGACCGGCCGAGATCCTGGTAGTACTCCGAATGCCCCTTAGACACATCGGAACGGGTCAGGACAACCTCGGCGCCCATCGCCCGAAGATTGAATACCTTCTCCTGGCTCATCTTGTCGGGCAGAACGATGATCAGCCGATAGCCTTTCTGTGCCGCAACCAGCGCCAGCCCTAAACCCGTGTTACCGGCTGTGGCTTCAACAATCGTATCGCCGGACTTTATGTCCCCCCTTTTCTCGGCCTCTTCTATCATCGTGACGCCGATGCGATCCTTGACGGATCCCGCGGGGTTCATGAGTTCCAACTTCAGAAACAGGCGACATGGGCTGGCGTCGATATGCGTTACCTCGAGCATCGGGGTTCGCCCGACCATGTCGAGGATATTGGAGAAGACTTTCATTGCACGGGTAGGCCTTTGTTATTTTGCAAGTCATACTACGTGAGCCGCATGCCTGCAACCACAATCGAATACACATTGGCCGATGCCGTAGGGAAGCTGGCCGAGGTCAGCGACAGCCCCAGGCTCGATGCCGAGACATTGCTCGCCTGGGCCATCGGCGCGTCGCGCAGCCATTTATTTACACATCCGGAGAGCGCACTAGGCGAAGCACATGCGCGCCGATTCCGGGATGCCCTCGCACGCCGTCAAAAAGGCGAGCCGGTTGCCTATATCACTGGCACGAGGGAGTTTTGGTCCCTGCGGCTCAAGGTTACCCCCGACACACTCGTGCCACGACCCGAGACGGAGACACTCGTTGAGCAAGCACTGAGATTGATTCCCCGGGATCGCGCGTGTCGGGTGCTGGATCTCGGTACCGGCTGCGGCGCCATCGCGATTGCACTCGCCAGCGAGCGGCCGGACACCGAGATCGTCGCGACAGACTCGAGCGGAGAGGCACTGAATGTAGCGAGAGAAAACGCGGCTCAACACCTGTTGGAAAATATACAATTCCTGGAGGGTGACTGGACAGAGCCCGTGGCCGATCAGGCGTTCGACTGCATCGTGTCGAACCCGCCCTATGTGAGAGACGATGATCCCGCGCTCGATGAACTCCGCTACGAGCCCGGCCATGCTCTCCGTGCCGGCCCCGATGGCCTGGATGCGATCCGGATGATCGCCGAGGCCGTCCCGGGAGTTACCAGCGATAATGGCACGCTGGTCCTTGAACACGGCGCCGATCAGCAAGGCGCGGTCGGCGGCATACTGCAAAAGAACGGCTGGTCAGATATCGAGTGTTTCCAGGACATTTCAGGACACCCGCGCGTTACAACAGCTAGAATCGAATCAACTTTAGAAGAGGCTCTCCCATGATCAGAATCGTGACCAGCCATGGCGACATCATCGTCGAGCTTTTTGAAAAGTCCGCGCCGATATCGACAGACAATTTCGTGCGTTACATCAGTGACGGCTTCTATGCCGAGACCGTCTTTCATCGCGTAATACCGAGCTTCATGATTCAGGGCGGCGGCATGACGGCGGACATGAAACGCAAGAAGACGCGTGCCCCGATCAAGAACGAGGCGGAAAATGGCGAAAAGAACCTTCGCGGTACGCTGGCGATGGCGCGAACGAGCGAGATAAACAGCGCCACAAGCCAGTTCTTCATCAATTTGCGCGATAATCACTTTCTCGATCACGGCGACGGTAATTTCGGTTATGCCGTATTCGGTCGTGTGAGCGACGGCATGGATGTCGTCGACGCGATCGCCGGCGTGGATACCGGATCCGTGGCCGGGCACCAGGACGTACCACTCGAACCCGTCAAGATCATTGAAGTTCGTCAGGATGATTGATTGGATAATGTCCAACAACCCGGCCGCGATGCGCGTCACCTCGCCCTGCCGCAAATCGGTGAGCGGGGCCAGGCGCGCATTGCTTCGTCGACAGTATTGCTGATCGGCCTCGGCGGCATCGGTTGTGCAGCGGCAAGTTACCTGGCGAGCAGCGGCGTCGGCCACCTGATTCTCTGCGACTTCGACAATATCGACGCCACCAACCTCGGCCGGCAGATACTTTACGGCCCGGCCGACATCGGCAAACTCAAAGCCAACCAGGCCGCCGCACGCCTTGCCGCGATGAACCCGGACATCCGCCTCACCGAGATCACCGACCGGCTAAGTGATTACGCGCTCACCGAAGCCCTGCAGATGTCCGATGTCGTTCTCGACGGCTGCGACAACTTCGCAACCCGCTTCCAGGTCAGCGACGAATGCGTCAAATGCGACCGAAGTCTGATCTCCGGTGCGGCCATTCGCTTTGAAGGCCAGATCGCCGTATTCGGGCCTGATTACTCAAAGTCGCCCTGTTACCGCTGCCTCTACCGGGAAGCGGACGAATCTCTAGACAACTGCGCAGGCAACGGCGTCCTTGCGCCGGTACCCGCCGTGATCGGAGCGATGATGGCAGTCGAAGCATTGAAGGTTATCGCAGCGGTTGCAATAAACAAGCCGGGGCAACTCAACTTGTACGATGCATTAACAGGAGCATGGCGGCAAGTCGCTGTCAAAAAGCGAAAAAATTGCCCCGGCTGCAACAGCGATGATTAGTATCTCCGTATCAGCCCTGCTCGCCCTGTTAACTATGAGTGTCGTGGATACCGGTGCCATAGAGATATTCATCTAGTCTCGCCGAGCCCAGCACGAGCGGAAAATTGTGGCGACTGGCGGAAAGTGGCATGAGAAAGAGGCCCACGAAAAATGCTGCTGAAGAGGCTTCGAAGGGATTCACCATGGACGAGAAGACAAAGTATCCGCACATATTGAGAAGCGCGGACATCAAGGCCGCCGAAAGCACTTTTTCACACCCATGGAATCCGAAGTCCGAGATCACGGGAACTCACATGAGCGATAAGGCTGGTCTCAGCCGTACAGGCGTCAGCCTGGCCCGTATCCGCCCGGGCAAAGAATCGTTTGTCTATCATCTGCACCACCGCGAAGAAGAATGGTTATATGTCTTCTCGGGTCGCAACGTAGCCAGAATTGACGGAAGCGATTACGAAATGGTTCCCGGTGATTTCGTTGCTTTTCCGACGCCGTCAGTGCCTCACCATATGACAAATCCGTTTCAGGAAGATCTGGTCTATATATAAACTGTCGGATGCCAGGCCCTTATTCAAATCCGATGCCTAGGGATGCAGAGAAATAGTCATATTAGTCGGTGCCCGGCACCTCCGCTTTTGCGGGGTCGTAGCCGAGATTGGGTGCAAGCCAGCGTTCCGCCTCGGCAATGCTCATGCCCTTTCGCCGGGCGAACGATTCGACCTGGTCGCGGGCAATCTTGCCGACGGAGAAATACTTCGCCTCCGGGTGTGAGAAATAGAAGCCGCTGACCGCGGCCGCCGGGAACATGGCAAAGCTGTCCGTCAGTCGTAGCCCGATGCTGCGTTCGGCATCGAGCAGCTCCCAGATCCTGCCTTTCTCGGTGTGGTCCGGGCACGCCGGGTATCCGGGCGCGGGTCGGATGCCACGGTATTCCTCGGTGATGAGCTGCTCGTTTGTCAGCCGCTCGTCTTTGGCGTATCCCCAGTAGTCCCTGCGGACGGACTCGTGCATGTATTCGGCCAGCGCTTCCGCCAGCCGGTCCGCGAGCGCTTTTAACAAGATGCTGCTGTAGTCATCCTTGTCTGCTTCGAAACGCCTGACGTGCTCGTCGACGCCGATACCTGCCGTAACGGCGAAACCGCCGATGAAATCCTCTACACCGCTATCGGTCGGTGCAACATAATCGGCCAGGCAGTCCTGCGCCTGGCCATCGGGCTTACCGCGCTGCTGCCGGAGTTGACAGAGGCGCATGATCTCTTTTTGTCGGGCATCGTCGCTGAAGACGAGGATATCGTCGTGATCAACGGTGTTCGCCGGGTACAGGCCGATCACCGCTCGGGCCTGCAGCCAATGCTCCTCGATAATTTTGTCCAACATGACGGAGGCGTCGCTGAACAACGACCGGGTCGCCTCGCCGACGGTCGCGTCGCTCAGAATCTGCGGAAATCTGCCGTGGAATTCCCAGGCGTTGAAAAACGGCATCCAGTCGATATAGCCGCGAAGCATCGCGAGATCGATATCGTCGAAGACCCTGGTGCCCGTAAATACGGGCCTCGGCGGCACGTAGCTGTCCCAGTCGATCCGATGTTTTCTCTTACGAGCCTGCGCCAGAGTCAGTTGCGGCACCTGCCGCGTCTTGCCGGCGTGGCGTTCACGCCGTCGCGCGTTGTCCTCTCGTGTTCTT
Organism: Woeseia sp.; assembly: GCA_046760025.1. Lineage (GTDB taxonomy): Bacteria > Pseudomonadota > Gammaproteobacteria > Steroidobacterales > Woeseiaceae > JACZWL01. The sequence goes on from JBHIDG010000005.1 coordinate 17,876, forward strand.
TTTACGATTGCCCGGCGAGATTCCGGTTCGACAAGCGCCTGCGCCACGCCGACCGAGCGTGACGCATCTTTTACATAGATTACCGGTCCCGGGTAGTTCGGTTCGATCTTGACCGCCGTGTGTGCCGGAGAGGTCGTTGCGCCGCCGATCAGCAAGGGCAATTCGAAGTCGAGCCGCTGCATTTCCTTGGCGACGAACACCATCTCGTCGAGCGACGGCGTAATGAGTCCGGACAGGCCGATCATGTCCGCGTCCTCGCGTTTCGCCGTCTCGAGTATCTTCTGGCAGGGCACCATGACGCCGAGGTCGATAACCTCGAAGTTATTGCACTGCAGCACGACGCCGACGATATTCTTGCCGATGTCGTGGACATCGCCTTTGACCGTCGCCATGACGATCCTGCCGTTCGATTCGACCGCGCCGCCCTTCTCTTCTTCAATGAACGGGACGAGGTGCCCCACGGCCTTCTTCATCACGCGGGCGGACTTGACGACCTGCGGCAGGAACATCTTGCCGGCGCCGAACAGATCGCCAACGACGTTCATGCCGTCCATCAGCGGTCCTTCGATGACCTCGAGCGGTCTCGCGGCGGCGACGCGCGCCTCCTCGGTGTCATCGATGATGTATTCATCGATACCGTTGACCAGCGCATGCTCGAGGCGCCTTTCCACGGCCAGTTCGCGCCAGCTGAGGTCCGGGGCGCCGTTGGCCAAACCCGATTTCTGCCCTTTGTATTCCTCGGCGACCGCGACAAGTCGCTCGGTGGCATCGTTCCTGCGATTGAGCACGACGTCCTCGACGGCGTCTCTCAGGTCTGTCGGCAGGTCCTCGTAAATCGCAAGCTGCCCGGCATTCACGATGCCCATATCCATGCCGGCTTTGATTGCGTGAAACAGAAAAACGGAATGGATGGCTTCACGAACGACGTTATTGCCGCGGAAGGAGAAGGAAACGTTGCTGACGCCGCCGCTGACCAGCGCATGCGGCAGTGTCTCCTTGATGCCACGCGTCGCCTCGATGAAATCCAGCCCGTAGCTGTCATGTTCCTCTATGCCAGTCGCAATGGCGAAGATGTTCGGGTCGAAGATGATGTCGGCCGGATCGAAGCCGACGGTCTCGGTCAGAATCCTGTACGAGCGCTGGCAGATGTCGACTTTTCGTTCGACGTTATCCGCCTGGCCCTGCTCGTCGAAGGCCATGACGATAACGGCCGCGCCGTAGTCGCGAACCAGCTTCGCCTGCTTGATAAATGTCTCTTCCCCTTCTTTCAGATTGATGGAGTTGACGACGGCCCTGCCCTGCACGCAGCCCAATCCGGCCTCGATGACGGACCACTTCGAGGAATCGATCATCACCGGAACGCGGGCGACATCAGGTTCGGAGGCAATGAGGTTGAGGAATGTCAGCATTTCCGCCTCCGAGTCCAGCATCCCTTCGTCCATGTTGACATCGACTATCTGGGCGCCGTTTTCGACCTGCTGCCGTGCAACCTGGACAGCCGCAGCATAATCCTTGGCCTCGATCAGGCGCCGGAAAATCGCGGAGCCCGTGACATTGCATCGCTCGCCGACGTTGACGAACAAATCGTCCGGTCCGATCGTCACCGGTTCGAGGCCCGACAATCGGCAACGGTCAGGTAATCTCGGGATCTTTCGCGTCGCTTTGTCCCGTATGACTTCGCGGAGCGCGCGAATGTGATCGGGCGTCGTCCCGCAGCATCCCCCAACCATGTTGACGATGCCGTTCTCGGCGAACTCACCGACGATTTCGGCCATGTGTCCGGGCGTCTCATCGTATTCGCCGAACTCGTTGGGCAATCCCGCATTCGGATGTGCGCTGACGCCCGTATCCGCAACGCGTGACAATTCCGCAATGTAGGGCCTGAGATCGGCCGCGCCGAGGGCACAGTTCAGGCCGATCATGAACGGCTCGGCATGTCGGACCGAATGCCAGAACGCTTCGGTAGTCTGGCCGGAAAGCGTGCGGCCGGATGCATCGGTGATCGTGCCCGAGATCATGACGGGCAGTTTCAGACCGGCCGTCTCGAAACTGCGGTGTATTGCAAAGATCGCCGCCTTCGCATTGAGAGTATCGAATATGGTCTCCACCATTAGGAAGTCGACGCCCCCTTCGATCAACGCCGTTGACGCCTCGTGATACGTGCTGACGAGTTCTTCGAAACCGATATTGCGGTAACCGGGGTCGTTCACATCCGGCGATATCGAGGCAGTCCGGTTCGTCGGTCCCAATACGCCCGCGACGAATCTCGGATGGCCGGTTTTCGCGGCATAGGTGTCGGCGGTTTCTCGTGCGATCCTCGCAGCCGCGAAATTGAGATCCCCGACCAGCGATTCCGTGCCGTAATCGCCCTGCGACGGCGCATTCGAATTGAACGTATTGGTCTCGATGATTTCCGCGCCGGCAACCAAGAATTGATGATGAATGTCGGCGATCACGTGTGGCCGCGTAATCGACAACAGGTCGTTGTTGCCCTTCAGGTCCTGCTCCCAGTCGCGAAAACGGTCGCCCCGGAAATCTTCCTCTCCCAATCGTACGCTCTGGATCATCGTGCCCATGGCACCGTCCAGGAGCAGAATCCGTTCGGAAAGTGCTTTCTGCAGCGCTTTGATTCGTTGCGCACGATCCATTGGCAACTCCTCAGGCAGCCGCCTGCTGCGGACGAACGCCGAGAGAATGACAAATCGCAAAGGTCAGTTCGGAGCGATTCAGCGTATAGAAATGAAACTCCTCGATACCCTGCTTCTTCAGGACCCTGACCTGCTCGATTGCCACGCTGGCTGCGATGAGCTGGCGGGTTTCTGCATCGTCTTCCAGCCCGGCGAAGCGCTCCGTCAGCCATGCAGGCACGCTGGCACCGCATTGCTCGGCGAATCGCTCGAGCTGCGGGAACCGGGTAATCGGCAGAATCCCCGGGACGATCGTCGAGTCGATGCCGTTCGTAGCGCAAAGATCCCTGAAGCGCAGGTACTTCTCGACGTCGAAGAAGAACTGTGTAATTGCGCGAGACGCGCCCGCATCGAGTTTGCGTTTCAGGTTATCGAGATCAAACAGTGCGCTGGGCGCATCAGGATGCACTTCCGGATAGGCGGCAACCGAAATGTCGAAGTCGGCAACCTTCTTGAGGCCGGTGACGAGATCTGATGCGAACGCGTAGCCGTCCGGGTGCGGTTCATACTGCTCGATGCCCTTCGGTGGATCGCCTCGCAGGGCAACTAGATGACGGACGCCCATATCCCAGTACTGACGCGCAATATCGTCGATCTCACGCCGGGTTGCGCCGATGCAGGTGAGGTGTGGTGCGGCGGTCAAATCCGTCTCCTTGAGGATTCGGGCAACGGCGGCGTGCGTTCTCTGCCGGGTGCTGCCGTCCGCACCGTAGGTGACGGAAACGAATCGCGGTTGCAACACGGACAAACGTTCAATCGAACTCCACAGCGTTTTTCCCATGGCCGCCGTATTGGGTGGGAAGAACTCGAATGACACCTGCGTTTTGGTTTTTGCTTCTTTCATGATCTTCGACGACGGAGATTAGGCGGCTGCACTTCGACGACCCGAATCCGTGGCGACCGACAGGAGCCAGAGCGGATCCTTCTTTGGCGCCAGGCGCGCCGGAGCGAGTCTGAGCCCCGCAGCCGCGCTCCATTCGGCCAGTTGTCGCTGGATTTCGCGTGGCGGGCGCCGGCCGATTGCCAGCAGAATGAACAGTCGCCCTCCGCGGCGAAGAACCCGTCGCGCTTCGTCCAACACCCGAACCGGTTGCTTCGCGTCGCAAAGCACATCGTCCAGGATTATCGTGTCGAACTCCCCGTCGCCGAACGGCAGCCGGTACATGTCGCCACTGCGCAGACTGCAGTTGGGCAGGCCGGCCAGCATCAGTTCTGCGCGCGTTCGCCGGGTCGCATCCGGATCGATGTCGACGCCCACGGCCCGGCGAGCCCGGCTGGCGAGCAGTTTGAGGATCCGTCCTCTGCCGCAACCGATGTCGAGCAGGTCGCCCAGCTGCGCCGTTACCGTGAGCTCGACCAGTGCCTTGTGTAGTGCCCGGTCTCCGGGCCTTTCCCCGTCGAAATCCGTGCCGCCACCTGCTGCCCGTACGCCCCGCAGAGCCTGCAGGCGCGCAATATCGTTCTGAAATGCGGCGGCGTCTTCGGGGAGAAGCCTCAGCAGGCGACGCTTGACCGCCACATCGTCACCGCGCGCCGGGACGCGATAGAAGACCCATTGGCCGTCCCGGAAGTGTTTCAGGATTCCTGCGTCGCAAAGCTTCTTCAGGTGTTGCGAGATACGTGGCTGGCTCAGGCCGACAACCTCGGTGAGCTCGGAAACGCTGCACTCGCCGTGCCGGCACAAGGTAACGAGGCGCATGCGGACAGGGTCGGCAAGGGCTTTGAACAGCACGGCGAGTTGCTCGATTCGACTTGACATAAATATATAAAGATATCTTTATATCATTCAGCAAATCAGTTTACCACGATCAGGCCGGGAATTCCCAGGAGGCTCGCCCGTCCCTAGAGGCAACTCAATGAATCTGGTCGCTGCCCTGGACGGCGTAATCCGCGAACAGGCGTGAGACGTCGACGGCGTCGAACGATCGGGTGCGCCCACAATACTCGCAGGTCACATCGATGCTCCCTTTATCGGACAGTGCGGTGCCGGTCTCCGATTCTCCGAGCATCCTGAGTACGTCTTCCGCCCGCTTTCTCGAACAGCGGCACTTGAATGTCACCGCCTGGGGTCTGAAGACGCGGACGTCGTCTTCGGCGAACAGCTTGCCGAGCAGGTCGATACCGACGCCGGCCGCGATATCGTCCGGGCGCAGCGTCGCGGCGAGCAGGCCAAGTCGTCGCCAGTCGTCCTCGAGCGGGCCGTCCTTCTCCGGCATCTGTTGAAGCAGAATTCCTCCGCAGCTGGTAGGCTTGCTGACGAGATGGATGTGGCTGGGAATCTGTGCTGACCTCGCGTAGTAGTTCTCGAGGCTATCCGCGAGCGAGTCTCCCGTTACTTCGATGATCCCCTGACAAGGAGGTTCCATCGCGCCGGAATCGACCGTAATGGCACAACGGGCCCGCGCGACGAGCTCTCCGAACGACGCCTGATTCGCCAGGTCCGGCGCGCTGGCCATGCCCCTCAGTTCCAGCGCACTGGTGCATTGCATGACAAGCATGGCAAGTGGCCCATCGCCGCTGAGCTGCATCGTGATGGTGCCGTCGAAATCGAGGCTGTGGGCGATGAGTCCCGTAGCTGCAGCGGAATGGCCGAGCGTCTCGAGGACGCTGGTCTGATACGTGTGCCCGAGTTGCATGCGTTGCCAGGACTTCTGCAACTGGATCAGGG
>JBHIDG010000006.1:0-21462 GCA_046760025.1 Woeseia sp.
GGGCTCGTCGATTGATGGGTGTCCCGATTCAGGCCGCCGAAATTGGGCTCGTCGATTGATGGGTGTCCCGATTCAGGCCGATTTATGCGTTAGTTGCGCGCGGTCGTGAAGATCTTGCCGTCGGTGCCCGTCGAGTCGAAGGAATAATTGACCGCGCTGTCGAACATGATTTCGCTGCCGTCGTTGTTGATGTGCGGATTGTCGGCGTCTCTTGCGAGGACGTCGGGCGGTACGAAGCCTGCGCGCAGCGGCTGTCCCGTCATGACCCCGTCCGTACTGGCCCAGAAGATCGTATGCGTATTGCCGGAGTTGTCGCCGGTGAGGTCGGCGGTCGAGCCGAACACGACGTAGTTACCGAAGCCGGCAATCTCCAGCGCGCCCGTCGCGCCACTTGTAAAGACGCCCGAGTCCACGGCACTGGTCGTAATCTGGACGGTACCCGTACCGTCGCCATTTGCCACGAAGACCTCGCTGCTGCCGTCGGCGTTGCCACCCGTGACCAGATCGCCGCGCGAAGCGAATGCGACCTTGGAGCCGTCGTCGGAAATGTCGGGGTCCACCGAATCCGCGGCGGACATTGTCAACTGGGCGTGCCCGTTTCCATCGATATTGATGACAAAGATCTCGCGGCTGCCGTCGGCATTCGAGCCGAACGGGTCCTTCGTACTGTGGTAGGCGATGCGCGTACCGGCGTCGGCCAATGTAAGCGCTTCCGGAAACGGATCACCGGTCGTGACCTGCGCGAGATTCGTGCCATCCGAATTGATCAGGAAAATCTGGCGCAGGTTGTTCGGATTCGCACCAACCAGATCGCTCTCGGCGTAAAAGACGATGAACGCCCCGTTGCCCGATATCTGCGGTTCGGCCAGGAAGCCCAGGGTGTTGGCAGTCACCTGGGATACGGTCGCGCCGTCCGTTGTGGCCATGAATATGTTCGAGCTGTTGGTCGGATTGGCTCCCGTGATGTCGTCCGTCGATACGAACACGACTGCGCCCCCGGTGTCCGTGATATCGAAGTGCTGGAACGCTACGGCGGCCGACGCGGGCTCCTGGGTCAGCTGCACCAGCCCGCCGGTCCCGATGTTATAGCTGAAGATCTGCTCGTCCAGTGCCGGATTCGTGCCGAAGGGATCCTCGTTACTGACGAAGACGATCATCTGTCCGGTACCCGACAGGCGCTGCCCGAATAACGCGGTGCCGGCCGCCGGCTGATAGGCGAGCACGGGCTCGGTAAATAGGCCCCCGCCCCCGCCTCCGGGATTACCGAAATTGGGTGACAGCCGGCCTGTGAATCCCGCCCCGCCCTTGTCGCAGCCGCCGACCATCGCAAGCGCCGCCGCGAGGACGAGATTTACGGCATATTGCCTTGATTTCATTGCCTTTCTCTCCGTCGAACCTGGCACCTGCATGGTTGCAGGAATTCACGCGATATTCTGGGTACGGTGTCGCAGTTTTCGCTGCAACGCGGCCGGCCGTCAGTCGTTCCGTGAGAACAACGGCAGGGTGCCGAGTCTGTCCTGCATCGCGACCGGCTCGCCGTCACTGTTCAGCAGGGGCGCCGGTGGGTCCGATTTCTGTGTCATCGGAGTCACGATCAGAATCGTGATCAGGCCTACCAGCAGTCCGAGAAGGTCACCCGGAAACTCGGGCGCGTACAGGATCGTTACGAACCAGGTGAGGAAACCCGTCGCCATCGACGCCAGCGCGCCGCTGCGGTTCGACCGCCGCCACCACACGCCCACGATGAACGGTACCGTAACGCAGACCAGTATCACCGAATTGGCATCCTGAATCAGGTTGTAGACAACCTGTACCTCCAGGGCGACATACACGGCGATGCTTCCGAAAACCGGAATGGCTGTGCGTGTCGCGAACAGTCGAAGCCGGTCGGAAGCCTGCCTTTTGAACAATGGCAAAATGTTGGTACTGAAGACGCTTGCCGCCGCAAGCAAGGAGCTGTCGGCGCTGCTCATGATCGCCGCCAGCAGCGCACCGACAAAAATCGCGATCCCCACCGGGTGCAGGTGCGCCATGGCGAGCTTCGGAATCACGGTTTCCGGGTCCGTGATTCCCGGCATCGTGACGCTGGCGATAATCCCGAGCATCACCGGAATCATGCCAAGCGTCAGGTATCCGAATCCAGCCAGGTAAAATGAGTTCTGAGCGACCTGTTCATTCCTGGCGGAGAAGGCGCGCTGCAACAGGGTCTGTGCCGTCACGTCCGCCAGGCCGAAAATAAACCAGGCGCGGAAGTAGTTGAGCCAGGTCTCTGCCGTGTGCTCCACCGGGATCATGCGAAACGTCCCGTCCGGCAGTTGTGCCCCGATGGCCCCCCATCCGCCGACGTCAATCAGTACTACGATGAGTAACAGGACGAGACCGATCGCGATGATCACCATTTGCGCGAAATCCGTCAGAGCAACGGCCCACATTCCGCCGACCGCGGTATAAACAAATACGACGACGGCACCGCCAATAATTCCCAGCTCGATCGGAATGCCGGTCAGGGATTGAAAGACGAAACCGAATGCGACCAGCAGGGCAGCGGTCCAGCCGATGTTCGAGGATATCGATCCGACAGCGGCAATTGTGGCCGCCGTCTTGCCGTACCGATTTTCAAAAAAATCGATGAAGGTCAGCAATCGCAATCGGCGGAAGAGGCGAACGAAGAAAAAGCCGACCAGGAACAGGGCGAGCGCGCCACCGAACGGATCGGCAATGACCGCAAGCAAGCCTCCCTGATAGGACGCTCCGGCGCCGCCCATCATGGTTCCACCGCCGAACCAGGTGGCCATAATGGTTGCGCCGCAGATCCAGATGGGCATCCTGCGCCCTGCGACGATGAAATTGGCCGCGGAACCGGACTTTTTCGCCGCAAAGGCACCTATGATGAGCATCAATACAAAATAGCAGCTGACGCCAGTGAAAATAATCGTGTCGGTGCTCAATTGCGATCCTTGTTATCGATTAGCGCTGCGTAAGCCTTTCGTGCTTTATCTACTCTTCTCAGGATCTGTCGGTGCTGAACCGCAAACATCGCCTTGAGTGGTTTTTCAACTGACCACGCTTCCAGTTCATCGGCTGCAATTACTTTCAGATGCTCGTACTCATCCAGCCGGTCGAGCATCGCTTCGACCAGCCCGGCAACGGCGCCATCGTTCCTGAAACTGTCGCCGTTTACAAGAACATAGGCCGGTGCGGTATGCGCCGCGGCTTGATTCATCCCATAGGCACGCGCGGCGATCCAGATACCCTTCTCCGCGGTCAGCGAGTGTTCGAGCGCAATTGAATTGTTCGGAGATACGTCCTTGGCCGCCGCGACGACCTCGCCGTGGACGACCAGTTCCAGCCGATCCAGTGGTTCGATATCGGGATTCAGTGACGCCCCGGCGCTGATCTCGATTGCATCGCCGGATCGAAGTTCGATGGTTGCGCCCATAGGGTGAGCGTTGACCTCCAGCTGCAACATCGGTCCGTTCGTGACGAAGGTATGGCCTGCTCTCAGTTGTTCATACCAGGCATCGATCGAAAACTCGTCACCGACATAGACGTAATTTCGTTCCGACCCAGGCTGGCCCAGATAGGGAAAGTCCGAACCGGCCGTCGGAATGAGCCGGTAGCCGAGATTGAGGAAGCTGTACCACAGCCCGGTCGCGAGGATGCCGTCCTGCATCACCTCGACGAAATCGACGGCACCCAATGGCACATCGAGCGCCAGCCCCCTGCCCACGTTGAATAAGCCGCCAGCGACATGTGCGTAACCGGAAAGGCCGCCCTGTTTCCGATAAGCGTCGAATATCTTGTCGTAGCGCAGATAAATGTCTGCGCCCCGGACAACTTCGCTGACGTTCAGGCTGATCGTGTGGCCGCGCACGGCCGTGCGGGGATCTTCGACACCGGGGACCAGGGCATGCCGGCCCGCGATAAAGCGCCCGGCATCGCCGAACGCATACTGGTGAAAATGCGTGCCGGCAGGGTTACCCATCTGCAGCACATTGGTGATATGAACGTCCTCGCCCTGCATGAGCTGACTGATCGGCTCATTGTCCGGTTCGTTGCGGATCATGTGCACGTGGTCGTCGCCCGAGTACCAACCCCTGGTCGGCATGTTTATCCACCGTGCCAGCTCGATATCGAGCCTCGTCGTCTTGCCGGTTTCGATACTGAAATCATGGCTTACGACCTCGTACTCCGGGCCTTTGCTGACGACCAGCCGGTACTCGCCGGCGGGAAGTCGCGATCGGTACTTCCCATCGACATAAAACACGTACCGGTTATCGTGCGGCCAGGGACTGATCGTGCCGTGAGTCGCGCGCAGGAAAGTTTGCCTGGATAATTCGTCATAATTCCTGATCGACAGCGCATCGTCACCGGGCAGCGGCATTCGACCCGCTGAATCATAAATACCGACTCGCGCCGGAGTGGTTTTTCCGGATTCGAGGCTGACCTGCAGTCTAAGCGCACCAAAATCCAAGGGCACTGCGGTTTCGAAGGAGCGATATATCCTGATGTCGCAAATGACGATCCGGTGGTTCTCGTCCGGAGTACCGGGCCACATCGCACTGATCCCCGCGAGCGCAAAATCGCTGCCGGCCTCGCCACGGTTTGCGAAGCGCGCGCGTGGCAGCTCGACCTTCTGTGCGTGCCAGCGCCTCTCCGGACTCCCGAACTCGATGGTTTCGGCCGATTCGGGCAGCGCATTTCGATCGTACCCAATCCAGAAGCCAGTGGAACGGCGCCTATCGAACAGGATCTCGAGCTCGACCGTCTCATCGATGTCGAACGCGAATTCGTCCTCGATATCGAACAGGAAAAAACTGCCGTTTATGCAAGTCCGGTCATCGACGGTTTCGGTCGTCGGAGGCCCCATCTTCACTGCGGCCTCGATGCCGAAGGAGTCGCCGTACGCAGACGACAGGACACGGCTGACGTTGGGCTTGTCCCAGTCAACGACGACTCTGACGTGCGGGTCCGAACTCTCGTGCGCGGCGCCCGTCTGACACGCGACGATAAGAAGTACTGTAAGAAGCGCCTCAGTCGAGCGCTTCATCGCGATGGACTATCGTGCCGTTAAAGACCGTCAACAATGCCTTCAAATCCTTTATTGCTGCTGTTGATACTGAATAAGGGTCGCGATCCCATACGACTATGTCGGCGTACTTGCCGGTTTCGATCGACCCGATTTTGTCCTCGAGAAACACCTGGCGTGCAGCCGATGTTGTATAGGACTTTAACGCATCCTGCACGGATATTGATTCTTCGATGCCGTAAGGAAATTTCCCGTGAGTCCCGAACAGCGTTTGCCGGGCTATCGCCGCCCATAGGCCATATCGTGGCGGGAAGGGGGAGACGTCGTAGTCCGAACTCGCGGCCCACCCGATACCGCGGTCGAGAAATGTCTTCAGCGGAAGCACTCTCGGATTTCGATCGGGGCCGAAATTGGCAGCATAAGCATCACCGATCCACCACAGGAATGCAGGCTGGACTTCCGGATAGGCTGCATCATAGGAGTTCTGCAACTTGTACATCAGGTCCAAAGCGTGATCGGTCGGGATATTGCAGTGGATGATGCTGTGCCGGAGACCATATGTGGGGGTCTCATCAAGGATCTTGTCGTAGGCATCCATCGTGAAATCGATGGCACGGTCGCCGATGGCATGCGCGCCGACGTGTAAGCCGGCTTTGTGGAACAGGCGGATCTGTTCGAACAGGACGTCCGGCTCCACGTAAGTCAGGCCGTAATTGCCTTCGTCCGTCTCGGTGAAGTTCTTATTCCACTCATCGTACATCCAGGCAGTTCGTGCCGTGCCGCTGCCGTCGATGTAAATCTTAACGCCGCCCGAAATGACCTGATCATCATGTAATCCCTTTCTTGGATTAGTGAACGGCGCGATACGGGCGAGCAGTTCTTTCGCTTCGTCGAGCGTATCGGTTCTGCCCCATAGCGCAAATACACGTACAGTCAGCTCTCCGTGTGACTGGACCTGCCGATAGGCGTCCCAGTGGCGCCGATCGATCTCGGGGTCCTTGATCGTCGTAATGCCTTCCGCATTCAGGCCACGTACCTGGTGGGCTATTGCCTCGGCGAAATCTCCGGTCGTGTAAGCGGGTGTGATGTCAAAAACCAGATTCATCGCCTGATCCGCGAGGATGCCGGTCGGGTTCCCATCGTCGTCACGAGCGATGACACCGCCGTCGGGGTCGGGAGTGTCTTTGGTAACGTTTGCGAGTGCGAGTGCCCTGGAATTGGCAACACCATAATGTGCGGAGGTATGAAGCAGCCAGACCGGGTTTTCCGGCGCGACGGCATCGAGATCGGCTCGTGTCATGTCGCGGCCCTCGGCGAGTTTGCCGGCATCCCATTTCGAGCCAATGATCCACTCATCCGGTCCGCGTGTCTGAACGGCTTCTTCGATACTGGCCTGAACGTCCCCGATGCTGGTCACGCCGGGATAGGCGAGATTCAGGGACAATCGTTCATCCAGGGCGCCCCAGGCGAAGTGGTTGTGAACATCGATAAGGCCGGGCGTAACGGTCAGGTCGTTCAGATCGATAATTTCGGTTTCCGGGCCGGCAAATTTCCTGATTTTTTTCGATTCGCCGAGTGCGACGATTTTTTCGCCACGAATCGATATTGCTTCCACAATCGAGGCGCTGCCATTCATCGTGATGACATTGCCGTTGATGAGAAGGATATCGGGATCGTTAGGATCGGACGCTTTTTCGGCGCAGCCGGTCAGCAAAAGCAGGCATACAACGCCGGTTACAGGTAAACGAAGATCGTTTCGGCTTTTTGAATGCTTTGTCTGCACTCCAAGATCACCCGCTATTGACCATGTCCCAGAGTATCAGACGGGTCACACACCGAATGCCTCTCAGCGTCGATCTATCCAGATTTTGGATTCACAAGTGCAGAAAGCGGCATTCCTGCGTTGCGACTCACTGATTTTCGAAGCGGTTTTCCCGCGACAAACCAGCGATTCACCCGCCCGACATTGGGGGCGAGAGTCAGTCAGCAATTGATCCTGTCCGGCACACCCTGCCCGGATCGCCAGCAAACTTCCCAAACCTGACAACCTGGCCGTACTGGACACCCCAATAATCACGCTTGACGCTTATACTTGTGTCGCCACCAAATGCGGTATCCGAATAGTACAGCAAGTATCACCGCGTAGATAAACGGATCTCTTATGTCGAGCTTGACCTGCCACCAGTAATGCCAGACCCCGAGGATGGCGACGACGTAAATACCGTAGTGCAGCTTCTGCCAATTCCTGCCAAGCCGTCTGCGCATGGCGTTTGTGGATGTTGCCGCAAGTGCGATCAGAATAAGAAAGGCCGTGAACCCGAGCGTAATGAAGGGTCTTTCGAAAATGTCCTCCTTGATAGCGGAGAGCAGCAGACTCTGATCCAGAATGAGCCAGGTCAGGAAATGCATCAGGATATAAAAGAACGCGAATAGTCCGAGCATCCGGCGAAAACGGATCAGCCAGTTGCGGCCGGTTACATGCCGCAGCGGCGTCACCGCGAGCGTGAGCAAAACGAATCTTAAGCCCCAGTAGCCGAACCGGTCCTGAATCTCCTCGATCGGGTTGGCGCCGAGCCGGCCGGTCAACTCAAAGAGATCGGTGACGAGGAGCGTCGCAGGGACGAGGCAGGATGCGAAAACCAGCGGTTTCCAAACAAAACGAATTTGGCCGATTGCGTTGATGGCTTCAGAAGTTTCTGCGAAGGTCCAGCCCGTCGTAAAGGTGAGCCACTTGGTCGCCGTAGCCGTTGAACATCAGCGTCGGCTGCTTTGGAGTGAACAGGCCGGCGCCGATCCGCCGCTCGCGGGCCTGGCTCCAGCGCGGATGATCGACTCGCGGGTTCACATTTGCATAAAATCCGTACTCCCTGGGCGCCGCGAGTTCCCAGCTCGTTTTGGGCTGCTTGTCGACGAAGCTCATCTTGACGATGCCTTTGATGCCCTTGAACCCGTATTTCCAGGGCACGACCAGCCGGATAGGTGCGCCGTTCTGATTTGGCAGTACTTCGCCGTACAGGCCGACGGCGAGGATCGTCAGCGGATGCGTGGCTTCGGCGATCGTTAGCCCCTCTCGGTATGGCCACAGAAGTACGCGAGATCGCTGGCCCGGCATTCTGCTTTTGTCGTTGAGCGTCTCAAAGCGCACGTACTTGGCATCGGCGGTCGGCCGGAAACGATTGATGACATCGGCCAGCGGGATCCCGACCCACGGGATGACCATCGACCAGGCCTCGACACAACGCATGCGGTAGATACGCTCTTCGAGCGTATGCGGTTTCACGAGGTCCTCGAGATGAAAGGTGCCGGTCTTTTCGGCGTGCCCCGTGACCTCAATCGTCCATGGATGGGGCTCGAAGTCGCGCGATTTTCGGTAAGGGTCGTCTTTTTGCGTGCCGAATTCGTAATAATTGTTATAAGTGGTGATGTCCCGGTAGCTGTTTACCACTTCGTCGGTGCTGAATTCGCTGCTGATGGCGCCAGTCAGCTTTGCGCGCTCTTCCTTTGGAATCAGCGCGCCAGAGGCAGGGGCCGCCAGCAACGAAGCCCCGGCTATTGCACCGCTTTGAATAAACTTTCGCCGATTGAGATAGTTTTCAACCCTCGTAATCTCAGACGGCCGAATATCGGCAGCTTTGGAAATAAGCACGACTCCCCTCCTCGAGGTCCCGAAGTATAGACCCGCTCGGGTATTAGAATATTGCAGGAATGAGCGGAGCGGAACCAATAAATCCGGCAAGGCTGATAACCGGCTATTACGGGGCGACAGTCGTGTTGGTCGCCCCGGACTATCTGCTGGACTTCAATATCGGCCTGATGTTTCTGCAAGAATGGCCTGGCTGACGAGATGATCGATAAGGGCAGGGGCGTCGTTACCGTCAACGAACTGCTGAACTTCGTGATCTGCGGGGCGATTGCGCACCTCTCGCTGATGCGGGGTGTGCCGGCAAAAAGAGTGCGATCTCCTGGAAATTAGCCGCTAAAAGTCCCGAAATTCGCCGAAAATCATCGAATTTTCAAGCAAAACTATGCGCCGCGGCAGCTGTCCAAGTCAATGAGGGGTCGAAATCCAGGAGCCGGGCCGGCTTGAAATCGCGGCCTCGGGCCTCAGATTCAACGCCTGGACCGCAGACGACGCGGCGAGGGTAGAAAGGCAGGAAATCGCATGCGCCAGAGTCTCTCGAACATTGTTGGGCAGGACGGCAAGCCGTTACAGGCGGCATTGCAGATTGACGTCATTGCCGACCTCGTTTGCCCGTGGTGCTACCTGGGCAAGCGGCGTCTGGACGACGCTCTGCTGGCAGTGGGCGGTCCGAGTTCGGTGAGCTGGTATCCGTTCCAGCTCAATCCGACGATGCCGGCCACCGGCATGGAGTTCGAGGAATACCTCGTGTCCAGGTTCGGTGACCCGAACAAGCTCAGGCCGGCGATCGAGCAACTCACCCGCGAAGGCAGGACGGAAGGGATCAACTTCCGCTTCGAGAAGCTGTCTCGCGTACCGAACACGCTCGACGCGCACAGGCTGATGAAGCTGGCGGAAGCCGAGGGCGTCAACACGTCGGAGCTTGCGGAAGAGTTTCTCAAGGGATTCTTCGAGTCGGGACTCGATATCGGCGACCGGGATGTACTGTCCGGCCTGGCGATGCGGCACGGCCTCGAAACCCGGGACATCAACAAGACACTGGACGACGATCTTTCCCGGCGCGCAGTCCTTTCGCAGGAGGCCCAGGTGAGGCAGGGTGGGGTGACCGGTGTTCCGGACTTCTTGGTCAACAAGCGCCTGTTCGTCGTCGGCGCACAGAGCACCGAGTCACTGGTCAGCGCCTTCGATCAGGCGATCTTCGGCGACCTCAGCGACCTCCAGGTGTCTCCGACCGTTCACTGACAAAAAAGGGACAAAAAAGGGCTCTGGCCCCCTTTTGTCATACCGGGTAGCGACGCGCCAGCCAGTCCAGAATTAACTGGTTCACTGCTTCAGGATTTTCCTGCTGGGTCCAGTGGCCGCAGCCTTCAATCATCTGTATTTCGAGATCCACAACGTACGGCTTCATCGCCTCGATCTGGGCCGTTGGCACGATGACATCGTCCTCGGCACCGATGAAGAGTGTCGGTACGTTGACGGTCTGTTGCACGTCCGCCGTACTCGACCAGTTGTGGCTCCAGTTGCGATACCAGTTGATCGGCCCAGTGAAACCGCCGGCTGTGAACGCTTCTGTATAAGTGGCGCGCTCTGCTTCCGAGAGTAGCGGCTCGCCGTTCGGTTCCGACCGGGCGAGCGCGGCAAGCAGGCTGAATACCTTCTTTTCCTTTGGCAAGGATTCGAACCCGGCTCGCGTAGCCTGGTTTCGCCGCATCAGGACATCGAATACGTGAGCCGGGTCGGCGTCGCATTTGAGATCGGCTTCGTTCGCGTCCTGAAAATTGACGATATAGAAATCGTCGCCCAGATAATCACGCATCAGCGTGATCGGGTCGATCGGCGTACGGGCGATGAATGGAATGTTGAGATTGATAAGACCGGTCATACGATCGGGCTCGAGCAACGCCATCTGCCAGAGCACCAGCGCACCCCAGTCGTGTCCGACAAACACCGCGCTCTCAAACGACAGCGCGTCCAGCAGACCGGTCAGGTCCGCGATCAGATCCTGAATCGTGTAATCGCCGACACTGCCGGGCTTGTCCGTTGCCCCATAGCCGCGCTGATCGGGGGCGATTGCACGATAGCCTGCCGCCGCGAGCGCAGGAAGCTGATGCCGCCAGGAGAAGCCAAGCTCGGGGAAACCGTGAAGCAGAATGACGGTCGGCCCATCTCCCTGTTGGTAGACAGCCATCCTTATGCCATTCGTGTCGATGAAGTCAGGAGCCGGAAATGAATTTGTCACAGTTCCCCCGCAGGACGTTCAAAGCGCTTGTATTTTACAGTGATGACAGCTAATTTCCTGAACAAGACGTTGACGGGGAAGAGTACGCAGGCCTCGCCGATTCAAGCGACCGGAGGATGGTGCGAGCTCCGGATCGGTTCTTGCGGAAAATCACCCCCGAGTCGCTGCCCGAAATGCAACGTCGTCGTCGATGTGACGATTTTGCTGTGTAGGATCAGCCGGCTGGCCCACGATACCGGGCATACGAGGCGAGGGTATTGACACCCTCGTGAAACCGGGTGGTCCCGCGGTCGGATAGATGTCGCCCCGGACGCACGCAATGCGTTCGCGGCTTTTGATTGTTGGGGAATGAGCCTTGGGCTTCAGGGAAGTGTCAGGACGGTACGACGGGCCGGCGCTCGAGCAGGAAGTGCTCACGTTCTGGCGTGACAACCAGGTGTTCGCCAAGACCCTGCGCCAGTCTGCAGGCCGGCCCCGGTTCGGTTTCAATGAGGGCCCGCCGACTGCGAACGGCAAGCCCGGAATCCATCATGTGCTGGCGCGAAGCTTCAAGGACGCATTTCCACGTTACAAAACCATGCGCGGCTATTACGCGCCTCGCAAGGCGGGCTGGGACACGCACGGATTGCCTGTCGAACACGAGATCGAAAAAGAGCTCGGAATTTTCGACAAGAAAAAGATCGAGGCAGAAGTAGGGATTGCGGAGTTTACGCGGCGCTGCCGTGAGTCCGTCATGCGCTACATCGGCGACTGGGAGAAGATGACCGAACGCATGGGCTTTTGGGTCAACATGGACGAGGCGTATTACACGCTGGACAACACTTATATAGAGTCCGTCTGGAACCTGCTGAAGATCATCTGGGACAAAGGTCTCATCTATCGCGGCTACAAGGTCGTTCCCTACGATCCCAGAATCGGCGCGACCCTGTCATCACACGAACTCGCGCTGGGATACAAGGAAACGGAGGACCCGTCGATTACCGTGCGGTTCAAGGTCGAGGGCGAGCAAAACACCTATTTTCTCGTGTGGACAACCACGCCCTGGACACTGCCATCCAACCTCGCACTTGCCGTACATCCGGACGTCGACTACGTGTATGCCGAGACCGGACGCGAAACGCTGATTCTGGCCGCGGATCTCGTCGACGCGGTCCTTCGCGATCTACCGCATGAAGTCACAAAGAGCGTAAAAGGGTCGGACCTCGTCGGCATGCGCTATGAGCAGCTGTTTACCTATCTGTCAGTCGATGCCGATGCTTTCAGGGTGCTGCCCGCCGACTTCGTCAGTATGGAAGAAGGCACGGGCATCGTACACACGGCGCCGGCGTATGGCGTCGATGACCTCGAGTTTGGACAAATACACGGACTACCGGTGCTGCATGGAGTCGGCCTTGACGGGCATTTCCTGCCGGAAGTCACGCCTGTCGCCGGAAAGTTTTTCAAGCATGCGGACAAGATCCTGATCGGCGAACTCGAGGACCGGGGATTGATGTTTCGCTCCGAGACCTGCGTGCACAACTATCCGTTCGGCTGGCGAACGGGGGACCCAATTATCTATTACGCCAAGAATGCCTGGTATATCCGCACCTCGGATTTCAGAGGGCGCATGGTCGAACTCAACAAGACGATCAAATGGGTGCCCTCGCGTATTCGAGATGGGAGATTCGGCAAATGGCTGGAGGGCAACGTCGACTGGGCGTTGTCACGCGAGCGCTTCTGGGGCACGCCCCTGCCGGTGTGGACTAGTGGTCAGGGCGACTACGTCTGCATGGGCTCTGTTCGCGAGCTCGAAGAGTTTTCCGGACAGGACTTGAGCGGCCTCGACCTTCACAGGCCGGCGGTCGACGACATCACCTTCGAGAAAGACGGCAGGACCTGGCGTCGTGTGCCGGAGGTCATCGATTGCTGGTTCGACTCCTGTGCGATGTCGTACGCGCAGTGGCACTACCCGTTCGACAACCGTGAGGTGTTCGCGAACCATTTCCCGGCCGACTTCATTTGTGAGGCGATCGATCAGACCCGCGGCTGGTTCTATACCCTGCACGCGATTGCGACCCTCGTCTCCGACAGCGTTGCCTTCAGGAACTGCGTTTGCCTGAACCTGATCGTCGACAAGGAAGGCAAGAAAATGTCCAAATCGCTCGGCAATATCGTCGATCCCTACGACGTTTTCGACACGGTCGGAGCGGACGCCCTGCGCTGGTATTTCCTGGGCCGCCTCTCGCCTGACGCGCCCAAGCGTATCTCGGTGGATATCGTCGCGGATGTCGTGAGCTCGTTCATCAATACGTTCTGGAACACCTACAGCTTTTTCATGCTGTACGCGCGGCTCGACGAGGTCGACCTGTCGAGGGACATCGCCATCGATCAGCGTCCGGAGATCGACCGCTGGGCGCTTGCCCTGATGAACCGGACGATCAGGCGCTGTACGGAGGCTATGGACGACTACGACGCGAAGTCGGCCGGCGATGCGATCGAGTCCTTTGTCGACCGGCTGAGCAACTGGTACATCAGGAGGAACCGGCGCCGGTTCTGGAAATCGACCGATCCCGAGGACAAGCATTCTGCATACCTGACGCTGTATCAGTGCCTGAATGTGGCACACCGGTTGATGGCGCCGTTCGCCCCGTTCCTGTCCGAATACGTGTACCAGAACCTCGTCCGGGGCGCTTACAAAGACGCCCCGCTCAGCATCCACATGAGCACGTGGCCCGAGGTCAACGAGACTTATGACAATGACGAGCTCCTGTTCGACATCGGCGTCGTGCAGAAAGTGGTCGGCCTGGCCAGAGCCGCAAGAGGACAATCGGGCCTTCGTACCAGGCAGCCGCTGTCACGGCTTCTCGTCAGGACGCCTGACGACGCCTCCGCCAAAGCACTGGCCGATCATCAGGACCAGGTGCTCGAAGAGCTCAATGTCAAGGCGATCGAATTCATTGCCCGAGACGCAGGCCTGGTGACCTATCGCATCAAGCCGAACCTGCCGAGAATCGGCAAGCAATATGGCCGGGATGTCCCGTTGATTCGCGAAGCGCTTGCGAAAAGCGACGGTGCCGAGGTTGCCGCCGCCGTCGCGAAGGGAGACTGCTATACGATCACGATTCCTGGCAGAGAAATCTCGCTCGGCTCTGACGACCTGCTGGTCGAGACCAGCTCCGCCGAGGGCTATGCCTGTGGCGAAGATGCAGGATTCCTGACGGCGCTCGATACGACCCTGAACGATGACCTCATCGCCGAGGGGATTGCGCGCGAGCTGATTCGGACGATACAGGATGGCCGCAAGCAGGCCGGCCTCCAGGTCTCCGACAGGATCACCTTGGGGGTGTCGGGCACCGAAGGCGTCGAAACCGCGCTGTCGCACTATCGCGACTATCTTATGTCAGAAACGCTGGCGACCGAGTGGCAGGTCGGCCAGGAGGATCCGCTATATACGGGCGGGAAAGAGCTTGAGAACGAGCGTTGGTCGATCGAGATCAGCAAATCGCAGTGAGTGCTTATTCGACTTGCGCGCTGTTCCCTGAATTTGATATAAGAATTCAACGCAGGTGTTTGATAGACCGAGAATACAGACAGGAGCAGTCGACGCGAGCTCAGCGGACTACAGGAAGTAGTTGACTCTGGAAGCGTATATCAGGCCGCTGAGAGGTGACAAAAGCGGCTGCTCAAGAAAAATAGCGCTGGAGCGGACATGCCCTACCACGTGGACAACTTCTTCGCGGCCGTGTCGGTGCTCGCCGGGCACGGCCATATAAAACAAAGGCTCATTGCCGCCTTCGAGGACAACCTCGAATCAATCGAAGAGAAGGACCTGCCGGTTCCGGTCAAACAGACTTTCGCCGACCTGAAACATATGATGCATCGCGTGGCGCCCCTGAACGGCGAGGGACCAATCTGCGCGTCGGTGCGCAAGATGTCGGTCGACGAGGCGGACCAGTGCGCCCGACTCGTGGTCGATATCTACGGTGACATGATTCGCCACGGCGACGACGGCCAGGAATCACTGCCCCTGCAGATCGACGACCGCTCCACGCGCCCGCCGTTTCTCGTCAAATCGGGCTGAACCGTCGAAATCCTCGACGACTATCGGGTAATAGACATAGGTAATCAGGTCATCTTCATCGACCCGCGTCGGGTCGCTGATATAAACCTCCCAGGCGTCTCCGTTTCTCCCGATTCCCAGAGCCGCCAGATACGCGGCGATCTTGTCGTGGGTCCGGCCGAGCCCGCGGTATGAGCCAATGTGCCTGACCCGGATGACGGGCCCTGCGTAGGTCGTCCCCAGCCTGACCGAGTCCCTGCTTCGCTTTGTGCTTTCGGTGATTCCACGAACGGGGATCGCGGCGTCGAACCTTATTTTCGATCCTCTGAACGGACGGAGAATCGAAATCGGGGCCCCGGCGTCCTGCAAGCCGTTTTCATCGATGAAAGTCAGAATATCGAAGTAGGCGTCACCCATCGCCGCCGATATTGCGGCGGGATCGGGAATGCTGGCCGTCGGCCGGTAGGCGATGTCGGTGGCCTCGACAACGACGCGCTCTAATTCAACATCGCCGAAGTCCGCCCCCGGCAGGCCCTCGGCCATGGACCTGAGGCTCGCCAGCCCGTTCTCGTAGTCCTCGCCCACGGTCCCTTCGAGCATGATGCCGAGATACCGGCCGATCAGGTTGAAACCGAAGTCCATGTTGAAGGTCCAGATGACCTCTGTTCCAAGCTCGGTTCCGCCAAGATCGAAGGTCGCGCTGGCCTTACCGTAATCACCGAAATCGAGCGCGGTGACGATTCGCTCATGCGGCACACTCTCGGTGATCGTTTGGCTGCCCTGACCCACGATGTTGCCGTCCCACGCTACCGTCGCGCCAACGCCTCGCCGGGGCCCGGAGATGTCTATCCGCGCATTCGGATCGGCCTCGACCCAGGGCGACCACTTGTTGACCTGATGAAAATCGTTCAGGAGCGCAAACACGGTCGCACTGGGCGCACCGATCACGATGCTTCGCTGCACAATCGCCCGCGACGGCAACAATATGCCGACTACGACGAGCAGCAGCAGCAGCGCGCCGATCGAGTACAGAAATTTCCTGACAAGGCCCATACCGTGGCCCGGTTTTCTTGACGCTTTCGGCGAAGTTTGGCACTGCGATACGGCCAATGCCAGCCTGAGGCGGATAACCGCCGCAGGCAGATCCCGTCGCTGGAATCCATTGTGGTATTACAATCCGCCAGAAGCGGATCAGGGGAGTACGGCGCGGTGAGGGACGATCTGTGGACCTGCCCGGAGTGTGGCCACCGGTTTGTCACCAGGAACATGTGGCATTCCTGTTCCAACTACCCGCTCGACTATCATTTTAAGGGACGCGAGCCTCGCGTCCGGTTGATATTCGATCGCTTTCTCGAGGTGATCGAGATGTGCGGGTGCGTCGAAGTCATCCCGCAGAAGACCCGGATTGCCATCCAGGCCCGGGTCCGTTTCGCCGGCTGCGTGGTCAGAAACAAGTGGCTGCTCGCCGACCTTTGGCTGACACGCAAGGTGAGCCACCCGACACTGCAAAAGGTGGCAACATTCGGTCCCCGCTCATACGGCCATCGGTTTCGCCTGGACTCTCCGGCGAACATAGACGAGGATTTCGAAGCGCTGGTAAAAGAAGCGTACTCCGTCGGTCTGAGAGAGCACCTGCGCCGTTGAATATCCTCCTATGAGATCCCGGGCCGTATCGGGGCCAGAATTGATGACAACGCCAAGTGGGCCGAAGCGCCCGATATCCGAATAGGTTAGGATTGACGAAACCGCGCGGTGGTCAGTCGCAAAGGAGCTTCGATGATAAAACACAAGAAAATTTCCCGACGCGATGTGACCAGGCAGATAGGAATGGCAGCCAGCGTTTCCATGCTTCCGGGCATTGCGAGAGGCATGGCGCTGACGCCGAGGCAGACGGAAGGGCCATTTTATCCGGTCGATGAGCGGGCGGATCGAGACGTGGACCTGACGATGATTCGGGGCCATGCCGGATCGGCACAGGGTGAAGCGATTCTGCTACGCGGTCGGGTATTGGATGTTGACGGGCGGCCGCTGGATCATGCGCTGGTGGATATCTGGCAAGCAAATCATTTCGGGCGCTACAGTCATCCGGACGACAGGAATACGGCGCCACTGGACCCGGGCTTTCAGGGATGGGGGCTGACAAGAACGGATACCAACGGCGAGTACGGATTCAAGACGATCAGACCTGGTGCGTATCGGCTATCACCGACTGCCGGATCGGCGCAGCGATGCAGGCATATTCACTTCAAGGTGTCGCGGCCGGGATTCAAGAACCTGACGACGCAGATGTATTTCCGCGGCGACCCTTTAATCGAAAACGATATCGTAATGGTTGATACGCCTGAAGAGTTACGACATTTGCTGATCGCCGATTCGATCACGGATGAGGCGACAGGCCTTGAGCTTTATCAATTCGACCTCGTGCTTCAGGCCGATCGCTCGTAGGCTGGTTGCGGCAAACATCACCATGAAACGCTCGAAATCCGTTGACGACTACATAAGAGACGCCGATTACTGGCGGGAAGAGCTGAAACGGCTTCGGGATATTCTCAAGTCCACGGATCTGGTCGAGGAAGTGAAGTGGGGAGGCCCCTGTTACACGATCAATGGTCAAAACGTCGTGGGGCTGGGGGCGTTTAAATCGTATTTTGGTCTCTGGTTCTTCCAGGGCGCGCTGCTGGCAGACGATGAGAAAATCCTGATAAACGCTCAGGAAGGCAGGACGAAGGCATTGCGGCAATGGCGCATGACCTCGCCCGGGGAAATCAGACCGGCGCTGATCAAAAACTATGTGAATGAGGCAATCGAGCTGGCAAGGGAAGGGCGCAAGATTGCACCGGATCGCAACAGACCGGTTGTCGTTTCCGCTGAACTCGAGGCGGCGCTGCGGAAAGACAAAGCGGCTGGCGAGAGCTTCCGGAAACTGCGCCCGGGGCTGCAGAGGGAATATGCGGACTACGTCGCGGACGCAAAGCGTGAGGAAACCCGGCGCCGAAGAATCGAGAAGATCCTGCCCATGATCAGGAAAGGGACCGGCCTGCACGACCGATACCGCTAGCTCTTGCTGTGCGATAATCGCCAGCCTGTTTTTGGTGGGGAAAATACAGTGAGCATCCGCATGGCGTTTCGCCAGTTGGCCGTATTCCTTGTCCTGTCCATCGTTTTTACTGCCTGTACGCGCGAGGCCGCCGAGAGCCCGGCAGTCCAGGCCGAGCCGGCTTCGGGGCCTCGCGCCGAAGTCCAGCCGCGCCCGGATGTCTATGCGCCGTTCGCGCTGGCGACCGATCTTTCCTACCTGAGCGACGCGCAGCGGCGGATGATCGGCATTCTGATCGAAGCATCGCGGATCATGGATGGCCTCTTCTGGCGCCAGGCCTACGGCGATGATTATCGGGACTGGCTGGCGTCGATCGGGGTGGCCGAGGCGCGGCGCTTCGCGGAGATCAATTACGGGCCATGGGACCGGCTGGACGACGACAAGCCGTTCATGGACGGGGTCGGCGCAAAGCCGCTGGGCGCGAACTTCTATCCCGCCGATATGACAAAGGACGAGTTCGAGGCCGCGGATCTGGAGGACAAGGGCGGCCTCTACACCCTGCTGCGCCGGGGTGAAAACGGTGCGCTCACGGTCATTCCCTATCACGTCGCCTATGCGGATGAGCTCGGCCGCGCGGCGGCGCTTCTCCGACAGGCCGCGGACCTCGCCGAGCACGAGGGCTTTGCGACTTATCTGCGCGCCAGGGCGGACACGCTGGTGACCGACGACTATCAAGCCAGCGACTTGATCTGGATGGACGTCAAGACCAACCCCATCGATGTCGTGATCGGCGCCATCGAGACCTACGAGGACCGCCTTTTCGGATACAAGGCGGCGTACGAGTCCTATGTGCTGGTCAAGGACCGCGACTGGAGCGAGCGCCTGGCGCGCTTCGCGGACTTCCTGCCCGAGCTGCAGCGCGGGCTGCCGGTCGCGGACGAGTACAAACAGGAATCACCGGGCACCGATTCGGACCTCAACGCCTACGACGTCGTGTATTACGCCGGTCACAGCAACGCCGGTTCCAAGACCATCGCCATCAACCTGCCCAACGACGAAGAAGTACAGCTGCAGAAAGGCACTCGCCGCTTGCAGCTGAAGAACGCGATCCGGGCCAAGTTCGAAAAGATCCTGGCGCCGATTGCCGACGTGCTGATCGACGAGTCGCAGCGAGTGCATGTCAACTTCGACGCCTTCTTCGCCAACACCATGTTTCACGAAGTCGCCCACGGGCTCGGCATCAAGAACACGATCAACGGCAAGGGCACGGTGAGAGAGGCCCTGCTGGATGTCGCCTCCAGCATGGAGGAGGGCAAGGCCGACGTGCTCGGGCTTTACATGATTACCGCGCTGCACGAGGCCGGCGAGCTCGGCGAGATAGACCTGCGCGACAACTACGTGACTTTCATGGCGAGCATCTTTCGATCGATCCGATTCGGTGCGAGCAGCGCGCACGGCAAGGCAAACATGGTGCGATTCAATTTCTTCGCCGAGCACGGCGCGTTCATCCGGGACCCGGAGACGGGCAAATACCGGGTCGACTATGACCGGATGCAGGAGGCGATGGCCGCGCTGTCCGGGCTGCTGCTGACGCTTCAGGGTAACGGCGACTACGATGGCGCGTCGGAACTGGCGGCGACCGAAGGAGTCATATCAGACGAGCTGCAAGGAGATCTCGACCGGCTGACGCATGCGAACATCCCGGTCGATATCGTGTTCGACATGGGTGTCGCGGAGCTCGGGCTCGATTGAACCCGAAGAATTCTCAATAACAAGACAGGAATCCAGACATGACCGGGAATGCGAGACTCGCAGCGTTGATGCTGCTTTCAGTGACGGCCTTGAGCGCCTGTGGCGACAAGGACGCCGGTGCGCCGGCCGTCATCGGCGAAGCGAAGGCACCGTGGGCGGAGTTCGCCGTGACGACCGTCGCGAAGTATTACCGCCGTAACCCCGAAGAAGCCGTGGACGCGGGCCTGCACCAGTACGACGGCCGGATCAGCGACTTGAGCGAAGCTGCGGTCGCGGACTATCTCGCCTGGGTAAAAGAGACACGTGCCGCGGCAGAGTCCTACGACGAGCTCGCCGACCTGGAGGCGTTCGAGCGCGACTACCTTGTCGCGGCGATGAACCGGGAGCTGTTCTGGGGGGAGAGCTCCGGTTACCTGTCCCGCAACCCGGTCGCCTATATCGGTCGGCTCGGCTTCAGCGTCTACCTGGACCGCGAATACGCGCCACTCGATGTCCGCATGCGCGGTTACACGCGCTACATTGCGCACGTGCCGGCCTATCTGGACACCATGAAGTCGAATCTCCGGCCGCCGCTGGCAGCTCCGTTCATCGAAACGAGTCTTTCCAGACTCGGCGGCCTCATCGGTTACCTCGATACCACCGTGCCCGGGATATTCGCGGAGGTGGACGACGAGGCGCTGCAGGCCGAGTTTGCGGCGGCAAATACGGCGGCGCTCGAAGCCGTGCAAGTCACCCTCGTGTGGCTTGAAGGACTGCGCGAGACGGCACACGATGATTTCGCCCTGGGGGAGCAGCGATTCCTGGAGATGCTGCGGGCAGCCGAAGGCGTCGACATCACGATTGGCCAGCTCAAGGCTGCGGGCGAGCGCGACCTCGAGCGTAACCTGGCCCTGCTGGATGAGGCGTGCGAGGCATTTGCGCCGGGCAAGCCCATCGCCGAGTGCGTCAAAGGCGTTCAGGACAAAAAGCCCGAGGGCGGACCCGTAGCCGGTGCCCGCGCCCAACTGCCGGGCCTGCGCAAGTTCGTTGAAGACCATCATCTCGTCACGATTCCGGGAACGGAAGAAGCGCTGGTCGACGAGGCGCCACCGTACCGGCGCACGAACGCCGCCTACATCGACATACCGGGTCCGTACGAGACCGGCCTGCCGTCGGTGTATTACATCGCGCCGCCGGATCCCGAGTGGTCGGACGAGGATCAACTGGCCTATATCCCCGGCGAGTCGGACCTGCTGTTCACATCCGTGCACGAGGTATGGCCGGGTCACTTTCTCCAATACCTGCACTCGAACCGTGCCAGGAACAATATCGGCCAGCACTTCGGCACCTACACCTTCAGCGAGGGCTGGGCGCATTACACCGAGGAGATGATGGCGGATGCCGGGCTCGACGAGGGCCGGCCGGACATACGGATCGGCCAGTTGCTGAACGCCTTGCTCCGTAACGTCAGGTATCTGTCGGCCGTGGGTCTGCACGCCGAGGGCATGACAATCGAGGAGAGCCACAAGCTGTTCGAGCAAAAGGCGTTCTCCGATTACGGCACCGCATACCAGCAATCGCTGCGCGGCACCTATGATCCGGGATACCTCAACTACACGCTCGGCAAGCTCATGATCCGCAAGCTCAGGGAAGACTGGACCAAAGACCGCGGCGGACGCGAGGCATGGGGACAGTTTCACGACCGGTTCCTGAGCTACGGCTACCCCCCCATCCCGCTGGTCAGGGA